>SLQC01000254.1 GCA_007131625.1 Balneolales bacterium
GCCGTTATCCCGAGCAGATCGACATTTCCGATTTTCTTAAGCCGCATCAGGAAAATCTGATTGCTGTCCGCGTAGATCCGTACCGTGTGGAGCAAGTGCGGCATCACATGAGCGCTGATCCCTGGTCGAGCTGGTATGCCGGCCTGATGGATATTGAGCTAACATCCAGGGCCTGGATTGGTGATATTTTTGCCTATGTGACAGATGTCGGCAACCCTGCCAGATTGCGTCTGGAAGCACAACTGGACTCGGAAACCGACGAACCTTTCAGGGGACGCATGATTACCCGGGTCTATCCCTGGTTTCCCGAAGAATCCAGTGCAGCTGCGGGGGAATCCTCGGTAGCGGTGCAATTGGATGCCGGAACCAGTGAGTTTCTGTCGGATGAGATCAACATACCAGACCCGGATCTTTGGACGGTGAACACTCCGAATCTGTATAAGATCCATGTTATTCTACAGTATGATTCCGGAAAGGATGTGGATGATTTTGTATTAACTACCGGATTGCGGACTATAAGCCAGGAGGGGGGGACTTTTCGTGTCAACAACCGGCCGGAGATGCTCAACGGCCCGCTGCTTTTTGGATACCACAACCCCCTCGAACGGATAGCACAATGGATGTTCAGCCCGCCCGCAGAGCGATGGATCCATGATATTCTGCTTACAAAAAAAATGAATGGTACAGCCATTCGAATGTCGGTGCATGATCAGCGTGTAGCCGGGGTCAATGATCGTCGCCTGGCCCGGATCGGGGATCAAATGGGAATAATGTTTCTGTGGCAAACACCCGTATGGGTTCGCGAGGGGACAATAGATGATTTTGATTTTGAAGGTCTGCCCCTTTATATCAAACAGGTGCGCAACTATCCCAGTATAGTCATGTGGCAGCCCGGCAACCACCCTGACCCATGGCCTATGGATTGGTTTCAGAGGGTACATGATACCATTGCCGAGGTAGATCAATCACGGTTGATATCTCCATCGGGTGATATGTCCCGGATGAATTTGAATGAGTTTGAAAATACAATCGGTGACACCTGGCGTCCTGCCGACACCGACCAGACCTGGTCTTCCTGGACGTCACCTTTAATTGCACGGGGAACCATGGAGCAGGTGCTTGCATACGGACAAAGTTGGCATCATTTGAGAAATTTCCCGGGAATGCATGGATACCGGGGAATGGAGATGGAAGTTCGTATGGAGTATTTGAACAGCAAGACCCATGCCTGGTTTGATTTTGAGAGTGAGGAGACCATTGCCCAGGCCAATTGGAATGTCACAAGAGGTAAACCATACCACCGTATGTATGCTTACGAGATCAATTACGATGTTGGAAGCATTGGCAGAAAACTGGATTTTGACGAATGGCGGGAAAGCCAGGCATGGCAGGCTCTGAGTGCCTATGAAGCTTACCGAAAAAAACGATGGGTGGGTTTTGACGGCATGTTTTGGTGTCCATTGCGGGGTGGAGGAAATACCGCTACATACATGAAGCCCCTTCTGGATTATGACAATCATCCCAAACTGGCTTATTACGCAGTTCAAATGGTATTTCAACCGATATTGGCCGGAAGCAGAAACGTGGATATAGTCTACGGACCGAACGATGAAATTCCGGTGATAGTGATGCATCTGGGAGAAACCAAAACCGTTGATGTGACCGTAAGTGCGAAAACCATGGATGGAGCGACTGCCGACGAAAAGAATTATAATGATGTCGTCTTGCCCGATGGAAAAGGGGTGGTTGATCTGGGAAACTGGAAGCCCGACATTCCATCCGAAATGTATTATGGGTTTGAGTATATTGTGCGCTACCCGGAGTTGGATAATAAATAAAATTATACTGTCCAAAACACATTGCGCTAATTTACTGCAACGTATTAGCCTTTCCTGGTTAACTCCGTAATACTATACTGGATTTTTCGAATTATCTGTGTATCATACTGCTCGTCAGCGACCATTCCAATCCGGTGTGGTATAACCTGGTGAAGGCACTTTTTAGGAAAGATGTCTTCGCTTTTTAATAAAGCAAGATCTCGATGACATATGATAACTGAAGTATGCCGCTCCGGTCAGGCTTTAAATACTTGTATGTTCAAATATGAAACGGGTGTTGCTCAATACTGTTTTTTTGAATAAACTTTTAAATGATTCCGTATTGCTCAGATTTGAATTGTATATCGCTATTAAGCAAAATCAAAAATTATAAACAAATGAAAATTACAGTCTTTTTCCTGTGGGTTCTTTTATTATGTGTTCGGGCAGATGCCCAGGTAACATCTTTTGTGGTACAGACAGGTGAGGACAAGGTGTTTAACCATCAACCGGTTTATGCTGATTTCGACGCGGGACAGGTGGATGTTCAGTCGCCGCTTTGTCTGGTATCAGGTGGTCATGATACTCCCGGGCAGATTGAAAGACTGGCAGACGGGAAAGTCCGCCTGTGGTGGATAGTTGATATTCCTGACGGCGGTTCCAGAACCTATGATCTGTATACAGATCAAAATTGTAATTCCGCTGGAAATTTTTATTGGGAAAGGGTTCGTGAAGATGCCACGCTTCTGAGATTTGGAAACAAGCCGGTCATTCAGTATGAACATCCTGTTTATAATCCCGATGATATTGAAAGCACTAAAAAGCCTTATCATCATGTTTTTGATCCAGCCGGATGGGGTTTGATTACCAAAGGCCTGGGTGGACTTTATCCTCATCACAGAGGGATTTATTTCGGGTATTACCTTTACACCGGAGAAAACCGAATTGAGAAAGCGGAAAATGATGAAGACCGAATTGATATCTGGCATGCACGAAATGGAGAACGCAGTGAACACAGCAAGATTCTGAGAGAGTTTGCCGGCCCGGTTATGGGTGGACATGTACTCGAAATTCTATGGAAAGACAGGGATGGATCCGAACTTGTTCGTGAAGTCCGTGAGATACGAGTATTCAATCAGCCCAATGGAGAAACCATGATTGATTTCAAGACTAATCTCACTGCATCAGCCGGTCCCATAAAACTTGCCGGTGATCGGCAGCACGCCGGTGTCCAGTTCAGAGCTGCCCAATATGTGGCCGACAATCCGGAAGCCACCCGTTATATCCGTCCGGAAAGTGTCTCTCACCTGTCACCCGTCACTGAGATTGGAGGAGATGAAATGTACGATCTCCCATGGAATGCCATGCAATTTACTATTGGAGAGAGGACATATACCACCACCTATTTCACGCATCCGGACAACCCGGAAGGTGCCGAAATGTCAGAGCGATTATATGGACGATTTGGAGAATATATCCCCCATCATTTAACAAATAATAATCCTTTGAATCTGAATTACCGGTTCTGGATTACAAAAGGAGAAGCTTCTTCGTTGGCAGATATCAATGCCAGGCACGGAGCATATATGTCACCGGCCAAAGTAACCGTCAGGTAGAGCATGATGCTCGATGTAGAGTGTGATGTTCGATGTAGAGTGTGATGTTCGATATCGAATAATTTATTTGAAAAATTATTCGGGCTGTTGCACTTTCATAATAAAGGCTTGACGGCTACCCATATGGGTCGAATTAAATCCGAACATGTCACTGTTTGGGCTCCAGCGAACATGGATATCACAGCGTGAATAATTTCTGTCACCGAGGTGTTGTTCGGTATGGGGAAAACGCCCGAGTGATAACACTGCCTGGGTTTCCATGTCCATCAGATAGATTTTTTGGTCAAGGAACCCCCCTTCAGGGTATGTATCCGTTGCCATCCATCGCCCGTCCGGAGAAAATGTGCCGTGGCCGTCATAATCCAGCAATCCGTTTCCAAGTCTCTTATAGTCGTTCTCACCAGCTGTAAACAGGATGTGTCCGTATTGTTTGCCCTGGTATTCAGCAGTGACCATCAATTGATCATCGGTCAGCCAGTCGAAATGCGACCCGCCCCAGTGATCAGGAAAACAGCGTTGTAAATTTCCGCCATCCCTGTCCACAGTAAAGCAGGTGGTGTTTCTTTCCGGTATGGCACGCGCCAGAAACATAATTCTGGAACCCCCCTTGCTGTAAAGAGTATGATCGATGTACTGCATGCCGCCGGGTTCAATATTCGGAACCATGTCTTTAAGATCCAGGAACGAAACGATGAGCTCCGACTCACCGGTCTCGAGATTCAGAAGGAACAGACCATCGTTGTCCGGAAACTTGACATCACGTTGAGAATTCTGCCCGGTTCCTGCGTACCCATAGTGGGGCCGGGCTTCGCCCACTCTTGAAAAATTGATACTAATGGCTTCTCTGCCGTCGGGTGAAACGGTACTGACCGGATAGGGATGGACATTGATCTCATCTCCGGTGAGTACATTCATTATAACAGAAACATATTGTCCCTCTCGCATATCATTATAAATGATCAAGGAATCGGGCGATGTGCCTAGCCAGTGAGCCATATTACCCTGTTGAAAATTCCAGGCTCCGGTCTCCGCCAGCGGTATAAATTCATTCCCGTTCTCAAGATCAACAAGCCCCATCAGAGCTGTGTCGTCTTCAGTAGGCAGAGTATTTATCAAATCCGTTTGCAAAACGGTAACATAACGTTGTGATTCGCTCCAGGAATTAATTGCATGATAACTTGCAAACATGTGCTGCTTACCCTCCGTGATCTGCATGGGCTCACTTGTTTCCGGAAAGATCGCTACAATTCCGGTTTCATTATGAGAACAGGAAATAATGAAAAACATACATATACTGGTAAATAATATTACTTTTTTCATCTGTTTATTTTTTTATTTCTA
>SLQC01000205.1 GCA_007131625.1 Balneolales bacterium
CCATTGGAGTGAATAAATAAACCAAATCCGCCACTGTGACGCACTATACTGTTGGTGAGCGTTACGCTTCCATCATGAAGTGACCGGCCGATTGTGAGGTTGGCCGGTTGGACACTGCCGTGGTGCGCCGATCCGCCACCGTACTCGATGATCACGTTATTCAGAAGATTGTTGGGGTGAGTGCTTCCCTGAAAATGGATTCCGTTCCACCAACCGCGGGACTCATTGGTACCAGTGAACAGTATCTGATCCTCTTCGGTACCGTCCGCGTCGATTATACCGTTACTGCTTATTCGCATGTGAGTGCCCTGGTTGAACCGGATTTCCGTGCCGGGCTGGATGGTAAGTGTACCATTGCTGATAACGATATCTCCGGTTACCAGATACCGGTTTTCGGAATACAAGATAACATCCTCGTTGATGCTTCCGGAAACTTCTACATCACTCCCGCCGGCTGCGATAGTCACGGTTTGGGAATCTTCCAATCCGCTGGATGTTAATGTCAGGGTTACCAGAAAATCTCCTTCCATGTCTGGCACAAATGAGGTGATTTCTGCACTCGGGTCTTCAATGGCTGAAGAGCTGCCTTCCGGTGCATTCAGATTCCAGGAAAAGGTGGTCTCATCCCCTTCGTGAACCGATTGGCTGCCATCCAGTTCGACTGGCACACCAACCGGTGGATTAATGTCTTCGACAGTGATTATTGCTTCGATGACAGGATCGTCACTTCCAAACAGGTCGTTGTCACAACTTATGGTGACAAGGGCAAGAATCAGAAAACTCAGAATAGTACAAAAGGCAGGTGCTTTTGTGAAAATTTTTAAGCCGGACAAATCAGCGGGTTTCTGTCCGGTTTTGCTGTGGCAGGTTGATTTCAAGTTGGAACAGGAACCTTCAAGCTTACTTCTCATGGATCAATCAGTTATTTATGTTTTGTATGTTATTGATATTGCAGGTGTGAAAAGTAAAACGACAAATTTACAGAAAGTTTTTTATAAAAAAAATGGTCTGAATCATTGCATAAAAAATATTGCTTTATTGCTGCTAAGATAAGTATTCCACTTTATTTGATTTGAGAATATTCAAAAACAGATAATATTATCCTTTTTTAATTTTTTCAAGGCACTCAATTCGTCCGAAAAATTCAAATGCCTCCGCACCCATCATACTCTGAGAAATTTCTTCTGCCTGTACATAAACCAAAGGATAAAAAAGACTATCAAAGCATTTGATAATCTAATTAATACGGCATAAAAATCACCAAGGTATTGCTCTGTTCCAAAAAATAATGAGTGTGAGATACTGGAAAAATTTACAACCATGTACAGCATATACGCCAATATCGAGTTCATACCATAGAACTTGAGCCAGTTCAGATATTTTCCAAAGTCCCGGTAGTCGACCAGGTAGTAAAACAGAGCCATAAGCAGAAAGCAGATGCCGCTGCTGTACAAGGTCATGGAACTGGTCCAGATCCTCTTGATAATGGGCATGTGCAAGCCCCAAAGCTGGCCGGCTATTATCATTAATACCCCGGTAATGGCCAACCATTGGATGATCTTGATTTTTGCCATACCGCTCTTCATGATCATACCCGCGAAGACTCCTGTCATTACCGTAACCCCAAAATTGAGGCTGCTTAAAATCCAGGTGTACCGGTAGTTTCCAAAGTCCAGCCCACCCTCTGTCATACTGGAACCATCGCGAAACCTGCCCAATACAACCCGGTCTACATATTCGGCCAGATTATAATCGGGTGAAAAATTTCCACCACCGTATCCATCCACCCGAATAAATGTGAGCAGCGACCAATACAGAATCAACAGGCCTGATGACACGATGATTTGCCACCGTAAACTCAGGTGAATCAACAGGATGGCGGCAATCAGATAGCCCACGGCAATAGCCTGCAGGGTATTGGAGTAGAAATAAACTTTCTCGGGATTTAGTTCAAGCAAGTTCCCCTGGGCCATCATACCGAAGATAAACAGCAGAATGACACGTTTGATGATCCGCTGGTAGAGACTGGCTACGCTGCCATTGGTTAAATATTTTTTAAAGGCAAAGGGCATGGAGGCACCCGCCATGAACATAAACAACGGCATGATCACATCCCAAAAGGTAAATCCTTCCCATTGTACGTGACGAAATTGCGTAGCGATGGCTTCCAACAGGAAAATATCGGTATTCCTGACTATCGTCATGAATACGGGTTGAAAGAACACAAGTACGAACAGATCAAAGCCCCTCAGTATATCAAGAGATCCCAGACGTTGTGATGTATTTTGAGTCATAAAATCACAATTTCATATCGCATGTGTATTGTCGGCAGTTGATTTTCCGGATGATTCTATACACTAAACGTAGCCCTCACCTTCATCAGAAACTCAGGTACTTTTACGTAAGGGTCGCCTGGTCCAAGTGTCTCTATGGGTATGTATCCCCGATATCCCGCCTCTTTAATAATCATGAAAATTCTATCCAGGTCGATATCCGTGGCGTTGCCGTCGATATAAATTTGTTCTTTTAACTGCCAGCTCACAGCATCTGAAATGACTTCGGTTATTTCATGGTAGGGATCGCCCTGGCGGTAGCTGCCGGTATCAAGGATCAACCCGAACCAGTCATGGTCGACCCAGTCGATGAGCTCACGGGTTTGTGCTGCAGTTTTAATAAAGGAATTGTGATTCTGCACGGCCACCATCACACCGTGACTTTTTCCATACTCGACGCACTCTCTGATGTCTTTGACCATCCATTTCTGGATCTGCTCCCGTGTATATCCTTGCACTTCCAGATGGCCGGCAAATATGCGTATGACCGGTGCTCCTATTTTTGATGCCACCTCGATCCATCGTTTGATCAGCAGGATGTCATCCCGGCGTTTTTGGATATCCGGTTCAACAAATTCATTTCGGATACCGGTACCGCTGATAGCCAGACCATTCAAGAAGGCTTTGCGTTTGAACTCATATAGATACTCGTCAGAAGGCACTTCTGGATATCCCGGAAAATAATAGCCCGTTGGATCCACCGCATCAAATCCCTGTTGAACACAAAAATCAATCAGATCGAACAGATCCATGGAGCCATTCCGGAGTAAATTGTTGAATGAGTAGGCGTTTAAGCTGAGTTTAATTTTGTAATTATCAAATTGCCGCTTTTCGCCATGGGTGTCTGCTCTTAGGGAAGGCAGCATCAGCCCCGAAGCTGTGAGCGCCGACATGGAGGTCATTGATTTTAAAAAGTTTCTGCGTATCATATCTTTTCCCGTTTAGTTTAATGGATCACAAATAAAGCAACATACTGCCTCCCATAACTTGACGCAAGTACATGTTTATTTGATGACGGTCATCGTGATGATGCTTGCAGATGCGTAGCTGGCACATCGGCAACAGGATTCGGTATCACATGCTGATTGATATCTGGCCGTCAGGAAAAGCAGGCTGATACTGAATGTATGCATGAATGCTTGAATGAATGAATGCCTGTTATGATACACCAAGTGATGATAAATGTTACGCTTCAATCCGTCCAAACAGATCGAACGCCTCAGCATCGGTGATCCGCACATCATAAAATGACCCGGTATGCAAATCACCGGTTGAAAATCCATCCACTGCATTGTGGATAATCACTTCGTTGTCGACTTCCGGCGTATCCCATTCGGTTCGCCCATAAGCAACCCCGTTTTCGATCCGGTCGACAAGCACGGGCAGCACGCAATTGACCAGTGCCTCGTTGTGCTGCCGGGAAATCTCTTCCTGGACGGACATCAGTTCCTGAATCCGTCGCTGTTTCTCTTTTTCCGGCACCGGATCGCCCAATTCCCAGGCGATCGTCGCTTCCTCTTGTGAGTACGTAAAACATCCAAGTCGCTCGAACCGTATATCACGCACAAAATCAAGCAGTTCATTAAAATGATCCGGTGTTTCGGTGGGATATCCCACGATCAGCGTGGTTCGCATGCGGATACCCGGCACTTCGTCGCGAATCTGGTAAAGCAGCTCACGCATTCGCTCGCCACTCATTCCGCGACGCATCGATTTCAGTACTTCGGTGTTGGCGTGCTGGACCGGCATATCGAGATAATTGCAGATATTATCGCGTTCATGGATCACAGGGAGAATATCCATCGGGAACTTCGCGGGATAGGCATACTGCAGGCGGATCCAGTCGAAACCGATATCCGACAACCGCCGGAGCAGATCGGCCAGCGTCCGTTTTCCGTAAAGATCCAGCCCATACCAGGTGAGGTCCTGTCCGATTAGCACCAACTCCCGTACCCCTTTTGCCTTCAATTTGTGAGCTTCCTCAACCAACTGGTTTGCCGGACGCGATACATGACCTCCCCGCATAATTGGAATCGCACAAAAAGAGCAGGAGTGATCACATCCTTCTGAAATTTTCAGATAGGCATAATGCGACGGGTTGGTTAGCATCCGCTCGCCAACAAGCTCCTTTCGATATCGTCCGCCCAGATCAAGCAAGACCTGCGGCAGCGAGATGTGGCTACTACCGAAATATTTGTCGACCTCCGGGATCTCTGCCTGAAGGTCGTTCATATAACGGTCCGAGAGGCATCCCATCACCAGCAAACGATCCACCCTTCCCTGTTTTTTCAGCGCGACACCCTCCAGAATGTGATCGATTGACTCCTTTTTGGCATCCTCGATAAATCCGCAAGTATTGATCACCAGGACATTGGCATTGTCGATGTGATCCACAATCTCAAACTCATTGGCCTTCGCCTGGGCGATGAATACC
>SLQC01000148.1 GCA_007131625.1 Balneolales bacterium
CAAGATGATGGGTGGTGGGAATAACCACCATCTTCATAGCTCCGTCAACCTTTATCATAACAGACTTGACCATATTTCTTCCCGGGATATGGGCGGAGGCGGCAACTTCCTGTGTGGTAAATGCAGGAGCGTGCTTGACGATTACATATTTTTTACCGTTCTCGTCCAGGAATTTTATTAATCTGTTTAATGGCATGGAGACCTCCTGGTTAAATTAATAATTCAGGTTCATTAAAATATAATGAAAATAACTTAATAGAAATGCGGATTTGGAACTAAAAAGATGTGGGTTGTAGTGCTTAAAGACACGGTCTTAAATTCATCCATGTTGGTAAGCAAAGCCTGCTGCCCATCGGCCATTGTGCTCAAAGACACGGTCTTAACTGCCACATTGCCGGATCGAATCCTGCTGATATATTCCCGCCGGGAAAAATAGTTGACAAAGTCCTTATTAAGCTGACAGGTTGATCACCTCGGTATTTTGCAATCCGTTTTCATACTGTATTTTATCTTGCGGGCAAGTACGCCGGTATTTGCTCAAACTCACACAAATATTATCCTTATTGTCAGTGATGATCAGGGATACAACGATTTTGGGTTCCAGGGAAATGAGGAAATTCACACCCCGAACCTCGATTGGCTCACCCAGGAAGGGTTTAAAGGTACCCATTTCTATGTTACAGGGTCTGGGTGCGTTTCCGTATTTCAGTCATTCATTGGGTGGCCAGGGAGACGTTACGGCCCTAAACCCGGAATTCAGATTTTATCTGGCTTCTTGTCAAAAACTTTATACAATAGGGAAAAACAGGGTCAATAGTGACAAATAGGGAGAAACAGGGTCGATAGTGACAAATAGGGACAATAGGGTCAATAGTGACAAACAGGGTCCGTTCCCTCGACATGCTACTCTCGGGAAATTTTGTTAAACTATTGAGGAATCGAATGATTCTGTGAGTTACGCCACAATTTTAACATGACTATATATATACAGGTATGATTCAATATTTTGATAAAAACACTTGCAACAAAAGATCAATGCATAGAAGGATGTTATTACTGATGTTACTGCCGACGCTACTGGCGATTGCCGCATCGGTACCGGGAGCCGGTGCCCAGGTATTGGACTGGCCACCGGATGCTTCCGAAGTCGATTATTATCCGCCCTCCATGCACCGGCCGGCTACCAATCCGCCTCCGTTCATCTGGCTGCCGCCGCAAGGGGAGGTCGACTCCTATGTACTGCAGTATTCGACGGACCGGGACTTCGAAGCGGGTCAGACCGTGACGGTACGGGATCTGGCCATTACGGTGCATGTTCCGGAAGAGACTTTGGAGCCGGGTACTTGGTACTGGCGCTACGGCTACAACGACGGGACGCAGGACCGTTACAGCCGGGTGCGTCATTTTACGATCACCGAAACGGCTGCACCTTTTCCGTTTATATCGTCCGAAGAGTTAATTTCCCGCATTCCGAAAGAGCGGCCGCGTCTGAATTTCTCGCCTGAGCTTGTCGAGGAGATCCGCACGGATACCCGGTCGAGGATGAATCGTTCATCCGGAGGAGAGGCCGCGGGGCGTTTTTCACATATCACCGACGAGGTGATCGAAGAGGCCGAGGAGATCCTGGCCATGAACGAACCGCTGATCGAGGAGCCCGATCCGTGGCCCGAGGAGGATTACCGGCCTATTTACTATCAAGCCTGGCGGACCATGCGTCCTTACACCCAGCGAATGGTCACCAGTGCCCTGGCTTATTTGTATACCGGTGATGAGCGCTATGCCGAAGAAGCCAAACGCCGGCTGATGCATTTTATGAGTTGGGATGTCGGCGGTTCGTCAAGTGCCATTTGGCCGACCGAGCTGGGTATGGACATCGCCGAGAACGCCGCGCCTGTGTTCGACTGGATCTACGATACCCTGACCGAAGAGGAGCGGGAGAAATGCAGAAATGTGCTGGCGGCACGCATGCAGCAGATAAGCTATGATGTGCACCGTTCCCGCCCGATGGAAACCCGTCCTTTTTCGAGTCATCCGGGCCGAATGGTTGGTTTTGTTGTGGAAGGCAGTATCGCTCTGGCTCACGATGTACCGGAGGTGGCCGACTGGCTCGACTATACCATGACGCTGTTATGGAGCACTTATCCGGCCTGGGGGTATGCCGACGGCGGCTGGCATGAAGGCATCAGTTACTGGGGCAGTTACATGCAGCGTATGATTCGGGTGGTAACCGCACTTGACCGTTTAGGAATACCCCTGAAAGATAAGCCGTTTTTTAAAAATACCGGTTGGTTCGGTCTGTATGCGGCTTACCCGGGACGTCCCACCCGGGCTTTTGGCGACGGACAGGTCGGTACGGTGGGCCGAAGTCACGGAGAGTTGATGTACGCACTTTCCAGCCTGTATGATAACCCCTGGTTCCGCTGGCATGCCGATGTCAGCAACGTCGCGCAGCCCTCCGGCCGTTCGGCTTTTTTGTATTACAATCCGGAACTGCAGGGACGTCCGCCGTCTGATTTGCCACAATCCAGGGCATTTCCAGATGTGGGCCTCGTGGCCATGCACAGCAACATGGCCGACCCGGACGACAATGTGCTGATGCTGTTCCAAAGCAATCCCATGGGTGCGGTCAGTCACAATTTTGCCGCCCAAAACGCTTTTGTCATCGAAGCCTACGGGGAGCCGCTGGCCGTCAGCACCGGATCCCGGCAGAATCACGGATCCCCTCATCATCGCGAGTGGATGTGGCACACCCATGCGCACAACAGCATTCTCGTCGATGGGGAAGGACAGGTAACCCGGACGCGTCATTCACGAGGCCGAATTGTTCACCATGAAGAGAACGGCTCATATGCCTATACTTTGGGCGATGCCGTCGGGGCTTATGGCGGACGCCTGGATCGCTTTGATCGGCATGTGTTGTTCATCCGGCCCGATTACTTTGTGATTATTGATGACCTGGAGACAACCGGACCTGCTTCGACGTTTCAATGGCTGTTGCATAGTCCGACCGAGTTGCAGGTCGACCGCAACGCCCATGTGGCTGTCAGCCGTTCGGGCAATGTGCGTCTCACCACCCGTTTTCTGACACCCAATGACATAAGTTATGATCAGCATACGGGGTTCACCCCGCAGGTGGAGCGGCCGCAACAGATGCGTAACCAGTTTCATTTGACGGCATCGACCACAAGTCCGGCTTCGTCGCAACGTTTCGTGACGGTGATGAAAGTCGACCGAACAACCGGTGCACCGGTTGCCCATCCGGAATCGCCGACCACATCACGCCGGGAAGTGACGATACGTGATATTACAGATCGCAACACTCTGGACGAGGCGTTGATGAAGGCCGGGTTGCTGCAGGTCCGCGGCGGGCTGGCCCTGCGTATCGGTGACGATCTGGTGCTATGGAAAGATCCGGGCAGCTGGCGGGTGGAAGCGGCCGGTACCACCTCGACCCGGCGTATGACGGTAAAGAGAGACTATTTTCGGTGAATGGTGGAACTAATGTTGCACAATGGGCTTGCCGTTACGTAGAAGGCGTTCCACAATAAGGTCTTTGCAAGGGTTTCCCGTTGAATGCCGGTGCTGTTCTCAATCAGTTGTCGGCTGTTTCGATCGTCATCGCCGGTATGGAGCCGTTTTGGAAACCATACGAGAGGAACGGCAAGCTCACGCCCATCCTCCTGCAGGTTTACCATTTTTTGATCCGTAAACCGGACGTCCTTACAGTACTTATTTCGGGATATGGTTATGAAGAACTTTTCAAGGAGCAGATCGTATAAATAAATACAATATTAGTGCAGCATTACACACTTGAATAAAGATAAAATCAAGTGAATACAACCAGTGAAAGTATTTGAACATATAAAAGGAGGACAAATCATGAGTAATAAAATAAAATCGTTTTGCCTGCTGATAATTTTCAGCGCTGTGTTATTTCAAGTTCAGCCGGGCTTTTCTTTGGTTATACATTCAGATAAGGACAATGCAGAATCATCAAATAAAATCGCCGTTGCAGCGGTTGGGGAAAGCATAAATTCGGAGATAAGCATGAATGCGGGAAGGGCACCGTATTATCTCATATTTGACGAAAACGGTGATTTCCGGAAGGCCATTAAAAATCCAGCCCAGAGCAGTAGAGGTGGTGCCAGTACGGTAGTGATCGATCTTCTTCTGCAAGAATCCTGCAAAACCGTGATTGCGGGAAATTTTGGTGAAAAAATGCAAATCCAATTAAAGGCGAATGAAATTAAATATTATGAGCGCGAAGGTATTGTAAAAAATGTAGTGCAATCATTAGTGAATGAGTAACAATACTTTATACCGGACACACTAAAGGACGCCGTCGTGCTTTCATATTATTGTTACGTGTAGATGTATAAATAATTACAAGTATTTATAGTTTTACGTATTCATTTAATTTTTTACGCAATGATTGTTTTTATGCGATTTTTATTTGTGTAGTTATAGTTTGTGCATTTAAAGAATAGACATTTAAGTTTACACATTTATATGCAAGCATATTGACTCTTTGTATCAAACGTTTTGGCCGGTTTTTCCGATGAACCGACGGGCAACCTGGATTCACGCTCAAGTCTCGAAATTATGTCGCTGTTGCAAAAACTGCACATAGAGGGATGTACCATCGTGCTGGTCACGCATGAAGAGGATATTGCCCGTTATGCCGGACGAATCATTCAGACTGCCGACGGGAAAATTGTCAGGGATGCAATGAACAGCGAACCGGTTCAACCAGAAAC
>SLQC01000300.1 GCA_007131625.1 Balneolales bacterium
CGATGCAGCCGGTTATCTCGTTTTTGAACAGCTTTTCACAGCAAATACAGGATTTTAGCAATATGATCCGCGTAAGCTTATTGACCAACAATCACTTAACCATCAACTGCGACAGTTGAGTTATTAACTTGGAATAAGCATTAAATTCACTCTTTATGTTCAAAATAACAATCATGAATATTTATGAGATTATTCAACGCCGGCACTCAGAAGGATCATCTTCTGTTCCGGAGCCACCGGCGAATGGATTTTTAGCTTGTTCATTGGAAATGATCAAAAACAGGAATAGAATAGTTGATTCCGTGCCGCCTGAGTGCACAGGCATGATATTCTTGCTTCGTGGTTTATGACTGGAAGATTAATGATTACCGGCTTTACCAAATCTTCGGGTCCATACACCACATTAACGTCGGCACTTCCGGCAACGGTTTTTTGGTATACCATTTTGTTCGTCCAGTAGGCCAGTTTTGCATGACCGTGAAAATCGATGAGTGGTTTTTTGTAAGTAACCGAATTGGGTCCCCCGTGAAGGTTGCACCACGAAAACCCGTCGTAATCGAGCTGTCTTTGTTTTTTCATGGATTCCCACGAACTGAAGGCCTGCCATGTCTGACTCTCCTGCCATTCATCAAGGGTGAGCCTGCGGCCTATGGTACCTTCGTCGTAACTCCATTCGTAGGAGTGTAACCGGTACCAGGGCTTGCCTTTAACCAGTTCCCAGTCAATATGGCCCCATCCCATACCGGTTCGAACCCATGCCGGAGTGGCCCACATCAGCATAACCCCCATCTGGTCGGCTATCTCTGGCAAGCGGGGGTCGTTGGTATTGCCCGGCGGGTGGTAAAATGCATGCACGTGAATACGTAACATGTTGCTGTTCATATTTTTGATCTGCAACAATTCCCGCACGTACCAATGGGCCGGAGGACAAAATATCCATTTCATCGTTTCTTCTATAGGGCTGCGGGATCCGAATATTTGTGAGCCGTTGAGCATATAAACTTCTCCGTTGAGCCTGAACCTCCCTCCTTCCTGGTCCACCGTGCGAATTCCGGTTGTAACGACAAAATCATCAATGACTTCAGAGTCATCTCCGGACTGGTCATCTCCGAACTGGTCTTTTAGAATGATTTGCACTTTATACAGGTGAGGCGCATCCGGCCACCACAGGTTGGGACGGTCAATAACAATCTCTTCTTCGAACGTTTTCTGTCCGTGTTCGATCACGACCGGAAAACTTCCCTGTGGCACTATCTAGTCGGACTCTTGCGGATAACATTCTGTGATCCGGTATTCAGCCTCGCCCCTGAATGACAGGTACCCGCTGTGATTTATGGTGCTTTGCAGGGTCAGCGTTGCCTTGCCTTTCTCCAGGTCCGATGTGTAAACAAAAACATCATCAACAGCGGTATAATCGATAAAATCGAGCCACATCCTCCCCGCGAACCAACCCAAATTTTAATCCAGCCAGATGTGAGGCATCATTTCTCCCAATCCTTCCTGTAAGTAAAAAGTAATCAACTTCCACGGCCAGCCCGGGGCCTCCTGTAATGTTCATTTGGTCGACGAAAGCAATTGAATTTTATACGGGTGAGTAAGCCACGCCGCTTCTTGATCGCTGCATGGGAACGTAGTCGGCTACCAATTCGTCATCGATATAAAGGTTATACCGGACATAATCCTGTCCCCGTTGAAATGCGGCCATGTCAAATTCCACCCGGAAGCGGTGCCACTTTTCCGGGGTAAAACGGCCTGCTTTAACCGTGGTGTTGTTGGCGGTGGTATAGAAGAAGTTTCCCTCTTTGTCAATCCCGGTTTGCAAGGCTATTACCTTCCCTTTGTCCGAGAAAACCACTTTGGCCTCGCTGCCCGGAACTATCAAGCCATATTTCCCAGGTAGCGGTATAACGCAAGCCCTGCTGACGGAACCGGAAATCTGCATCGGCCTCGTCCACGAAGGCAAGATAACCCTTATCTATAGTGTATTTATCATCCTCCTTCCACCTTTGCAGTCTGTCGATTTGCTCCTCACGCTGCCCATCGCGGTAACCCAGCCACTTCCATTCATCCAGGGGCAACCTTTTTCTGATTTCCGGTTGAGGTTGTGGTTTCAGCTTTTGCATTATCTCTTCGACCTGGCTGTCGGGCGCTGCTACCGTGTTGAACCCGGGAACGTCGAAATATTCCGAGGCATAGTCGGCATAATGTCTGAGGAACTCTACTCTTTGATCGGTGTCAAAATACCGGGTTTCGCCCATGAAGTCGGTTTCGCCGTTGGCGGCAGGATCGCTTGTTACATAGCGCATTTCAAAAGAACCTGAGCGCGGTTGTGCCTGCGTTTGGTTTTACGGGAAGGAGCCGAAACTTTACGCTTGAGTACACGGATTTTCCGGTACCGGTTGTGATTTTCCAGTTCCTCATCATAATAGATGGCGCGATCGAGACCGGTAGTTTCTTTTTGAGCCAACAGCCGGTTGGATATTGATCCCCGACCAACAGATATTCCCCTGCCATCAACTGATCCGCAACTTTAGCGGGATTGGTTGTTCTGTTGACGACCTCAGGTTCTTTTTTCGGAACAACCGGTTCGGGACGGTCAGGTTTAATATGTGTGGAGGGATCCGACATTTTCCTGATTTCAGAGTTCAATAAACGTTATGCCGGGATTGCGCCGGTCGGACCTGATGGTTGTTTTCAGTTCCGGATATCTCGAAAGCAGATGACGTCCCTGCGGCATGGTATTGGAGTATTGTTCACCCGGAATATAATTCCGGATAACACGACGGCGTTTGAGTCCGTCCAGATGTGCCGGTAATGCCTCCTTGATACGGCCGCCTTCACCGGAGGAGCCCCATCCATGAATAATCCTGATCAACCCGATTCCATTAAGGCGCGCTTCGCTGATCTTGATTTTAAGCCGTGCGAATGCCTCGTCAACAACCGGTTTCCCCGCTTTCAGGTTTACATCCGCCGTTTTTCTGTGGATGGAATCATAACCCCGCCCGGGGTCGTGCTTTTTCCCCGCTTTGTGTTCCTTGCCGGGCAACTGCTGTTTCCCGGACATATGCTTATTTCCGGCCATACGCTGCTTCCCGCTCATCTGCTTCTTTTCGAGAGGCTTCTTTCCGGGCCCGCGTGACATTCCGGTTTCCTCTGATGTATCCGGTTCATGACCAGACGGCACCGCAGTCTGTCGCGACTCACAAAACGGACATATCACAACATCATCGGGGATTTCATTTCCACATGTATGGCAAAGATCCATAGGCGGATTTTAAATGAGGCTTTCTGTCGGGGGTTGGTTCCCATTCGATCAATGCCAACCATGGTTCGTAATAAGTTTCCGGACTTTTTTATAATCGTCATTTTATCAATCCAAGTTTCCAGGGCAGTTCGGCATATTCATCTATAAAATCACGCCGATTCAGCCCCTGAATCAGCCAGACGGGGTTCTCCGCATCATATTCCAGCCGTTGATCGTATCCTGTCCTCACAGCCTCTCCATGGGAAACCAGCTCTGTCCACTGTTCCACTCCGGACGGATAGACAAGCTTTTCTCCAGATGCATAAAGCGAGTCCGTTATAACCCACGGCCCGTCAAGTTTATCGGCAACTGCTTTACCAAAATATCGATACCCGTCCACTCCCCCTCCATTCGATTCATAGATCATTTGGTATAGAGGCTGATCCTTTTCCTTGTAGATGTGTACGGCTTCATGCACCCCCGAAAGGACTTTTTCAGCTTCCCCCCAGCCGGACGGAAAATCTTCGATCCGGGTGGAACGCACCATAACATCCCAGTGTGACTGTGTATAGAACAGATAGACCAGGGAGTCATCGGCAATAATCCAGAAATCGATCCATTTGTCTTCTTCATCTTTTTCGATCAGATTTTGCGGGGCGGCCCAGTCCTCCGGGTTACCCACATAAGAATTCACCGAATAAACCGGCTGATAGTAGTCATCCGTATTCTGATATATCAGATACCACAGCTGCTGCGGTTCAAAATAAAAAACCTGGGGGGCGGCACTGTAACCGGCCTGATCATCCAGCTGCTCCAGATACGTGCGGGGTGCCGCGTTCAGATCCTCCATAGTTTCTGCCGAGACATACCCAAGTGAATAGTGGCCTCTGCCCCGGCCCGTATAAAACAAGTGCCATCGCCCCTCATACCTGACAAATGACGGATCTTTCACAGCGGTTTCATCAAAACTGCCTTTCTTACCCGGCAGGAGAACAGGCTGACTCACCTCCCATTGATTCATCATTTTGGGCTTTTCTGTTTCCTGATTATCACTTGTACATCCAATAAAAGCTGCAACATAAAACAGGATCAGTATCAGCGAAGCAAAACACGTCCCAAATCGGTGTATAAAGTTTTTGAACGATGTCAAAGTATTGAATTTTTTTATTTATCCGTATCAGGGATCAAAAATGAATAACACAAAGTTAACAGAATAAAAAAATAATCAGAATAACTTCTCAAATGTTTGAACATTAAATTTTTTTTCTTATCGTATTATTACGAAATACGATTGAAACTTCAAACGCATAATTGGCAAGCGAAATATTTACAACTTTTTTTTAATGGCACATCAGTCCGGACCTCCGAAAAATATTTTACTGAAACAGGGCTGGTAACAGGTGTATTTATGGACCGTCGCATTCAGACCATCATTTAATTTTTGATTGCTTATGGAGAGCAAGAATACGGAAACCGTGGTTGAACAACGCCCCATTGATGAAGAGACA
>SLQC01000001.1 GCA_007131625.1 Balneolales bacterium
ATGATTTTTTGTCTACTGCTAATGATACCTTTGGGTTGCAAACCACAGCCGGAGAAGGCACCGGATTATGTTTTAGACAGAGAACAGTATCTTGAATGGTTTCAGGATGCAAAATTTGGCATGTTCATTCACTGGGGGCCCTATTCCATGCTGGAGGGAGAGTGGGATGACCGGCAAGTGCAGGTTGGAAGAAATGCTGAGTGGATAATGAAATTCCTTAACATACCTGTCGATGAATATCGTGAGATTGCACAAGAAATGAATCCGGTTCGGTTTAATGCTCGTGAATGGGTCCGATTGGCCAAAGAAACAGGTATGAAATATATAATAATTACGGCAAAGCATCATGATGGATTTGCAATGTATCAGTCAGAGGTGTCATCATATAATATTGTTGACTGGACACCCTTCAATCGTGATCCGATAGAAGAACTGGCCCAAGCCTGCGCCGAGGAAGGAATAAAGTTCGGTGTTTATTACTCTCATCGGGAAGACTGGGAACATCCCGGTGGATATGGGAATGATTGGGATTATGACAATGAATGGGGGCAAGATCTGTATAATCGCGATAAATTTGAGACCTATCTTGAAGAAAAAGCCAAACCACAACTTACTGAGCTGCTGACAAATTACAGCCCAGAGTTAGTCTGGTTTGACAGGGGGATGTACACGAAGGAACAAGGAGAGGAATTTGTCAGACTTGTACATGAACTTCAACCATCTGCACTGATTAATTCACGTGTAGGTCACTACAACAAGGAATCACTTGGAGATTATCAGGATATGAGTGATCAAAACATTCCTCCTGGAGGGCTTGATGAATATTTTCAAACACCGCAGACACTCAATACAACGTGGGGGTACAGTAAGTTCGACACGAATTGGAAAAGTCCGGAAACGGTCATCCAAGAACTTGTTCAAGTTGTAAGTCGTGGGGGTAATTACTTGCTGAACATTGGTCCCAAAGGTGATGGCGCTATACCGGATACCACAGTAAAAATATTCAGAAAGGTTGGTCCCTGGGTGAATCGTAACGCCGAAAGCATTTATGGAGCTACTGCAAATCCATTTGGAGAATTAGACTGGGGATACAGTACTGTCAAGGAAAACAGATTGTTTCTTTTTGTCCGTGACTGGCCGGAGGATAATGTGATAACCCTGCCAGGTTTGCAAAATTCTGTGACTTCAGCATATTTACTCATCGACAAAACAATAAATTTGTCAGTTACGCAAGATATTAATAATACAAGAGTAACACTTCCTGTAAAAGCACCTGATCATCCGATTTCTGTTGTAGTCCTGGAAACAGAAGATTTCCCAAAAGTCAATCCTCAGGTAGTTTTACAGGATGACTCCGGTGAAATGGAATTCAATTATTTGACGGCATCTACGATTGGTAACACCATGAAACGTTTTAATCGTAAAGGAGGATTTCATATTCTAAAAGGGACGGAGGCGGATGATAAAATTGAATGGAATGTGCGTGTATCCGAACCGGGGAAATTCAAAGTGAACATATCTTATGCGGCTATAAAGGAGTTTGAAGGCGAACCCTTTGAAATCAGTATTGGTAACTCAACTATTGAAACAAAGGTGATCCATACCGGTGATATATTTGAATTTCAGGAATTTCCTGCAGGCTATGTGGAACTTGCGGAAGCCGGAGACTATACCTTGACGATACGGCCGATGCCACCCGGCAATACATATCGTATGTATTTGCGATCCATAACATTTAATCCCATAAAAAGCATAAAAGAAGCTGGGTGGGGTGCCAACTGAAACAGGAGACGGTATAACCATTCAACGGGAACGCATATTTTCAAATAGTTGCTTTTGTAGATTATCAGATTACAGGTGCCGTCTAAAAGGCAATACGAAAAGAAGAGCTGTTGTAATTCGATACTACATTAATCTTTTAAAGCTGCAATTTTCTGATTACAACAGTTCCCCGTTATGTGTGAATTTGTATAGAATTCGTTGCAGCTTATTCTGATAAAGTGATTGACTCTGAAATATCAAAGCCGTACATATCAAAAATCTCCTGGCTGGCAGGGCTTGATATGAAATCTGCAAATCTCAGCGCCAGTTCTTTGTTTTCGGAAGTATTCAGAACGGCAATTACAAGTTGAGAAATCACATTATTTTCTGCCGATATTTTCACAATATCGGTTCTGTGAGAATATTGTCTGGCCATTGGATGCCAGACAATCGCAGCGTCGGCCCGATCCATATTGACGGCCATGGCAACTTCGGAAACTGTATTGCCGATGAGTTGTATATTGTCAAGATCGTGAAAAGAGACACCATTTTTGTTGAATATATCAGAGGTAACCCTCCCTAATAATGACGCCTGCGGATCGGTTATTGCCAGGCGAATTTCATGATCTGACAGATCCGATATGGTATCTATATTGTGGGGATTTCCCTGTCTCACCAAGATAACAGGAACATGCCGGGCTACCGGACGGGTTTCGTATATGAGTCCGGCTTCCCGTGCCACTTCAATATAAGAATCATCATTTACCAGAAGCAGATCCCCCTCGCGGTTGAGTATCAGCATTTCAAGTAACTCTTCTGAGGTACTGTAATTAGCATTCACTCGTACGCCTGCGCGACGCTGGAATCGGCCGATAGCACCAGATTCGTGCTCAATATCCGGTGCTTCCACAGGATTGCGTATGCTTTCGTCGCAAAGAAGCATCAAACTGACCGGACCACTTGAACGGGACGGGCTGAACGTGGAGACTGCCCAAATTACTCCGAAAAGTACCGCTATAGTTCCCAGCAATGGAACCGCATATATCCATATTCTTTTATAATCCATACAATTTCCTGCAAGTCTCAGATGTGTTAATAGTTTTAAGCCACCATCCGGCTAATCCGAATATTCATTTTTCATTAAATGTGTGCTCTACAAGAACGCCATCTTTCAGGATAAACTTCTCATCTGCTTTGATGCTACTGTCATGAGTTGCCATTAACACGGCACCACCCTTATCTGCAAAGTCACGAAGGTGCTTCAAAACGATTTCTGCATTTTTTTCATCCAGGTTACCCGTCGGTTCATCGGCAAGAACCAGCGCCGGTTCATTCAACATGGCTCTGGCAAGTGCCACTCTCTGGCGTTCACCGGTGCTTAGCTCCGATGGCGGGTGTTCCATTCGATGCGAGAGTCCGAAATAGTCTATAAGTGATTTCGCCCTATTTTCAGCACTGCCGTTTACAATGGCAAGTGTCGGCACCAAAACATTTTCCATAATGTTAAGAAAAGGTATTAAATGGAACTGCTGGAACACAAATCCGATATTATCTGCCCGGAAACGGGCTCTGCTTTCGGAGGAAAGTTTATACATTTCTTCACCGTTTACCCGAACCGATCCCGTATCGGGCATCAGCAGCCCGCCACTGACGAGAAGAAGCGTAGTTTTCCCGCTACCGCTGGATCCACTCACGACTTTAAACTTTCCGGATTCCAGTTTTATTGATATTTCCTGTAATGCCACTACTTCGCTCCGTCCTTGCGGGCGGTATGTTTTACTTACATTTTCCAACTCCAATATATCTGGCATTGTACTATCCTAAAAATTGAATTATTAACGTGATATTTTCAAATTCACTGCAGTCGGGCCAAAACACACGCATACCGCCATTGCATGATTCTTCAACGCATACATATGGTTTAGATGGGCTCACCCTTCTCTCAACACGTCTGCCGGGTCTCTGTGTGCGGCATTAAGAGCCGGTAACCAGCCGGCAATTGTGCAAAGGGCAGCGGCTGTGAGGAGAGCAGCGAGGAACATAACGGGACTGAATAACTGCAAAAACTCCATCGAAAGGAATGGGATGCCGCCCCATACACCTCCAACAATTACCCCACCCAGATATCCAAAGACAGCACCAGTCAGTCCCATAATAACCGCTTTGGAGAGAAATACCGCCACGATTTTTGATTCCTTTACTCCGATTGCACGCAGGATTCCGATCTCGGCTTCGCGTTCGCGCACATTACCCAGAATCAGGAAAAACACCCAAAGTCCCGAAGCAAGCAATACAACCGGTACCAAAATAGCCGCAAACGATCGTCTTTCTTCACCCATCTGGGATCTGTGTTCTATTTCAGCGGCAAGAGCTCTTTTAGCCTCTTCTTCAGCTCGCTGCCTGGCCTCGGCGCGTGCTATCACCCGGGAACTGAATTCCAGCACCTGTACATCCGGCAAAATCCCGGCTACATCTTCTTGTATTTTTCCCAGTGCGTGATGATCGCAGAGACATTCCAGAGCGAATATAACGTTTATTTTTTCCTTCTTATCCAGCCATTGTTGCGCTTTTTCCAGGCTGATCCATACCATGACGTCTTCCTCGGAACCCTGAGCCGGATCAATTCGATGAATTCTGAATTCTTCACCAAAAAGAGTCACGGTATCACCGGGTCTCAAACCGAGTTCTTCGGCCACGGCATGTCCGATCCTGATAGCATCTTCAGGGATGGGAGATACGATTGGATTTCTGTAAGATTCTCCGTCTTCGGTCAGAAAACGAATTTTGGTTTCGTGGAATACGGGTATCTGACCGGGTGTACCGCTTAATATGATTTCCGTCCCATATTCCGGCCATGTAATCTTTTCCTGTAATACCGGAAGTACGTGATTGAGCGAGCCAATTTGTCCTTCAGTAAGTCTGTAAACATATTCTTCCGGCATATACACGTCGGCGTATCCGGCTGACCTGAGTGCTGTCCTGCTCTG
>SLQC01000201.1 GCA_007131625.1 Balneolales bacterium
TAGCCATTCAAAAAGGTTTGCATTTGCACCGGAGCTTTACATGAGAACAGCCATGGAGTTGTGTACCCACTGCCAGGCTATCCTGGACGGATTCGCACCCGATGTGGTGAAATATTCGATGGACGAATATGTGATGAATGCCTGTATCCCGGCGACCATGGAACTTCTCAGGCGGGCACAACACGTGGTGCCGCAGCCGTATCCGCCCTTTTTATTCTGATGAACCCCACAGCCGGACTGATACTGATCATTTTGAAATTAAGGATGGCTCCGTCCAGATTGCCCCTATTTCTCAAGTAACCCTTGAAAACGATAAAAAACGTCAGATTGATCATGCCGAAATCCGGATCGACGCACATCGCCTGGTTTTTGAAATAATGATAGTTAACCGGACTTCCTGCCCCTTAACATTTTAAAAATGTGCAAGACACCCGGGAACAGGGCATTCAGACTTTCTGTTGCACCACGGCTGCTACCCGGGAGTGCAATAATCAGTGTATTACCGCGCAACCCGGCCATTTGTTCGGATAACATAGCATAGGGCGTCCGCTGATAACCGTAATGTCGCAACGCTTCACCGATGCCCGGAAGAAGCCGGTCAGACAAAGCCCGGATCACTTTCGGAGTGATGTCCCTGGGCGTCGGCCCTGTCGCCCCGCATACAAAAATCAGATCCGGCTTGTCACGCTCGCACAGAGTTGTCAGCGTATCTGTCAGCACCTGCTCATCCTCATCCAGATAAATCTCATCCAGAAGGTCCACAGGTTGATCATTCATAAATGAGCGGATAGCATCTCCCGCCTTATCTTTTTTCTTTCCCGACTTTTTTGCTGACGAAACAATCAACATAACGGCTTTCAGGTTTTCCGGAAACCGGTCGGTCATATCGGATTTTCCTCCGGTCTTTTCCACCAGACGGATCTCTCCGATACCGATATTCTCCTTGAGCGGTTTTAACATGTCATATGCGTTCAGTAGTGCAGCACTCACCGCTGTCATCGCTTCCATCTCCAGGCCAGTTTTCCAGACCGATCTGACCTCCGCGGTAAATGCAATCCGGTCATCTTCCAGAGACATGTGGACCTCCACCCAATCCACAGGCATCGAATGGCAAAATACAATCCACTCCGAAGCTCGTTTGGCCGCCTGAATCCCGGCGCTTCTTGCAACCGATCCGACATCCCCTTTCGGGATTTTTCTCTCACGGACCATCGCAATAATTTCCGGTGTGGCAATCAGATATCCGGTCGCCCGGGCGTAACGTAATGAAGATTTTTTGTGACTGATATCAATCATGGGGTTACGGTAGTCTTGTAAACAGGAATAATGTCATGATTATTTCAAACAACTATGATGAGAGTAAGCAGCTCAACTTTACAAATCGAGAATAGGTAAAAACAGAATACTTTGGAAGCATAAAATCATATCGATTGATCTTTTAATGGTTCCATTATCATGCAGATCATCGCGGCTAACTGACCACGGCTGAAAATCACTCCCGATCCGAAATTAATTTTGATTTACTATTATATATCGTATTTTTACGATAAACGACATATATTTAAAAATCATTAATACCAATTGGTATTTGAAATCATTTGATATGACCCTCTCCTTCAGGCATGCATTCGTGGCGCTCGATCAGTCCGGGGCCAGCGACTTCATCGTAAGTTGCCTTCCACATTTCCGGAAATCCGGAACCCGGAATGTTACACTGTTCACCTCGGTATCGGTACCCAACCCGGGCGGAATCTCCGAATCCGTTGATCAGACCTGGCGTAACAAACCTGACGAATATGCCGGGGCACTGGAATCCATGACAAAGCTGGAGGTTTCGATCCGTGCAGCATTTGACATCAATGCCTATGCACCGCATCAGAATCTGAAGGCTGCACACGAGACCGAAGCCGATTTCATCATCATTTCCAATCGCGGACAGAGTAAATACCGGGACCTGCTGTTGGGGTGTACCGCAACCGAATTGTTACAGCACTGAGATCTGCCGGTCTATATGCTCAATATCACTGCCGACAAAAAGGGATTCGGAGGTGCTTCGCCTTTTTTGTGTGGCCTCCTGTCGCGATTCATTCGATCACGTGCTTCGTCCCACTGACTTCTCCGAAAACGCTGAACGTGCTTTTGAAACTGTGAAACAACAGGCCACCCAGCACAGCCGCAAAATCACCCTGTTTCGCGATCAGGCAATGGGAAGAGTGGATCTGGAGAATAAAAAGCAACTCGAGGAGATCAATCGCATCGACCAAAACCGACTCCAGACATTGAAGAAACAGCTTGAAAGCCATACCGATGCCGAGATCAATATCGACATTCGAGCCGGATCACCGGCACAGGAGATCGTGGAAAAAACGAAATCAAACGGTGCAACCATGATCATCATGGGACGTCAGGGATGCGGCTACATCCGGGAGCAGTTTCTCGGTGGAGTCAGTTATCAGGTATTGCGCAATGCCGTTATCCCGGTATTAATCATAAACACCAACGATGATTTGTTTAAATAATCAGTTTTTTACAAATTGAGGATATGAAAAAACAGGATATTCTGGATAAAGACTTAATTATCTCCATCGATCTACTCTGGTTCAGTGTTCTTGCCGAACACCGTGGGAAACGATCGGAGCGAATGGAACTCCCTGCCGGATCCACTGTCAAGGAACTTGTGAACCGTCTTTCCGGTGATATGCCTGTACTGGCACAATTTCGCCCCTACCTCCGTATTGCGGTAAATCAATCCTATGTCGACGAAAGCAATACCCTTAATCAAGGTGATGAAGTAGCACTGATCACTCCTGTTTCCGGTGGATGAACATATGGCACAACTTATTGATACATATGGACGAGTGCACGATTATCTTCGTGTATCATTGACCGAACGGTGTAATCTCCGGTGCCATTATTGCATGCCGGAATCGGGTATACCGCTACTACCAAAAAAGGATCTGTGCACTTATGAAGAGCTGCTTTCCATCATTGACAGGTATTGCAAACTGGGTGTGCGGAAGGTACGTATTACCGGGGGCGAGCCGCTGGTGCGCAAAGACGCCCACAAAATATTCCTGGCTCTTGGCGAACGTCCCGTTGAGCTGGCATTGACCACCAACGGTCTGCTTGTGGATCGTTTCCTGGAAACGTTTGAAGCTTGCGGACTAAAAAATGTGAATGTCAGTCTGGACACCCTGCAACCCGAACGGTTTCACAGGATCACACGTCGGCAGGGCCTGGAAACCGTTCTGCAAAACATCCGGCAGCTGGTCGATGACGGCTACAGGGTCAAACTGAATATGGTGGTCATGCGCAATGTAAACGACGATGAACTCGTCGATTTTGCCGAACTGACCCGTAAAATGCCGGTTACAGTCCGGTTTATAGAGTTCATGCCGTTTGACGGCAACAGATGGGACAGTGATAAAATGCTCCCTGCAGAACATATCCGCAACGTTATCGCAGAGAAGCATCCGTTATTACGCGATATCGACAACCCCAATGACACCACACGCCACTATCGCATTCCCGGATTCCCGGGACGCATCGGGATCATCAGCTCCATGAGCGAACCTTTTTGCGGCAGCTGTAACCGGATCCGGCTTTTGGCCAACGGGGTAATAAAAAACTGCCTCTATTCCGAAAATGAAACCGACCTGCTCACTCCGTTACGGAACGGAGAAGACATCGAACCCCTTATTCGCCAATCCATTCTTGAAAAGAACAAACAACATGCAGGAATGAATGAGCTTTCCGAAAAACCCGGTCGCTCCATGACTACCATCGGTGGTTGAATACCTGTCGTTCATTATAACTGATACAAAAACCCGTGACGGAAATCAAAAACGAACATACGTGGATCGCAATTGGAGAAAGTCTGCCGGATATAAAAAATGCCGTTACTTTCGCCGGCCGAACTGATTGCGGTGCTATCAATATGTTCATCGGCGCGACCCGGAATCACGAAAAAGACCGAGTGGTCCGGACACTCTTCTACGACTGCTACATAAAAATGGCGTTGTCCGAGTTACAAAAAATTGCCGATAACATTCGTACAAGCTACACCTCCGGAGGTATTGTAATCTGGCATCGTATCGGCGAAGTGCCTGTGGGGGAGCATTCCCTGGTAGTCGTCATCAGCTCCGCCCATCGTAATGAGGCATTCACAGCCACCGCCGAACTGGTCGACCGGCTAAAGCAGAATGTGCCCATCTGGAAAAAAGAACACTTTGAAGAAGGGTCCCTCTGGAAAGAAGAGCAGAAACTGAATTTAACGGATTCCCGATTACGGAAATAACAATAAAATCGTATATTTTGCTCATTGTAAAATTTGAATTCAAATGAACATTGAGCGCAAGCCTGATCCCTGTTCACTGGTCATATTCGGTGCAACAGGAGATCTGACAAAACGAAAACTGATTCCGGCATTATTTCATCTTTTCACCGGAAAGATGTTGCCGGAGAATTTTGCCATCCTTGGAGTCAGCCGCGGTATTACTACCAATGAAGATTTTCTTCAACGGATGAAAAAAGCGAACGAGGAATTCGGGAGCGGGAACAGTAATACCGATAAATGGAAGAAGTTCAATCAACACCTGCATTGCTGCCCCATCGATTATGACAAGCGTGATTCATTTGAAAATCTGAAAAAAACGCTTGAAAATATCGAGCGTGACCGTCATTTGCCGGGAAACCGGCTGTATTATCTCTCGGTACCACCGTCGGCCTATTTGACCATCATAAAA
>SLQC01000013.1 GCA_007131625.1 Balneolales bacterium
ACATTACCCGAAGGACGCGTCAACGGATCCGGATAATTTCCGTAATACCGCTGGCCTTCCAGAGAAAATCCAAGTCCTACTCTGCCGCGTCGATCTTTCATGTCACGTCCGAAAAAATCGATCGTGGCACTTATTTCCTGTCGACGGTCATACTCCGCAAAGTAATCTTCCAGATGCTCCTGTTCTTCTTCAGCGACTAGCCACAAACCGTCGCGAATCCCCTCCATGACCAGCTTCTCAACGGCTTTTTCTATAGCGCGTGTCACGGCAACCGTACCCGGTTCGTTCACAGTATAACCGGCCTCGCCTTCCAGTATCTTGTTGGTATCCACAAAACGGAATACGTTGGCATCCACTTTTTGGGAAAGAATGGTCTCGGTGGTGTGTACCGTTTTCAGGATGCGGCTGTTGCCGGTGGATACGGCCCGGAGATAGACGGTCACCTTGTCCTGACGGAATTCGGTGGAGCCTCCTATGCCCAGGTACCGGGCACCGAATCCGCCGGTCAGCGTATTGGAATCATAGCCGATAATACCGCCTTCCAGCATCACACCGGCGTAAAGCAGGGGTGTCAGCGGGCCGTCCTGGCCGTGCTCGGTCCGTATCGAACGGATAATCTGGCGTTCGTTCATCAAATTGGAAATACCCTCCCGTTCAATCGCTACAAACCAGCCGGAGTCGTCAATGGCTTTCAGCAATATGGAGGTACCTCCCTGGGTAACGGCAGTTGACCAGCTGGCAATCTGCTGACTCGGTTTATATTGCCCGGTCTGATCACGGAACCGGTATACCGCTGCCACCAGTCGCTCCTGTGGCTGCGGAAGCATTTCGAGTTCTGAGTAAGCGGGGGTCTCGGTTTTTCGCAGATCAGGATCGGGTTGAAAGGGAGAAAGGCTGCCACAACCGGACATCAGCAACAACATAACCAGTAACCCCGTAAAAGTAAGTGCCGCTCCGTTGTGGAGGCAGGAATCTCTGGCTATATGTCGAATAATTGGTTTCATAGTTACTTAAAATCTTGGAATCTCCACCTGGGTCCGTTCCCCGCTCAGCATATCCCGGATTTCAATAGTTATGATATCAAGCCCCGAGATGACCTCAATGTGGAAGTCTCCAAGGTCGTAAATTCCGTCTTGCGTAAAATCGATTTGACTATCCCCTCTGGTCAGATCTCTGGAAAGTTGACTCAATAACTGGCGCTGTAAGGTCCGTTGAAAATCTTCGAGCGGACTCCTGCGATGAATGTCAACCGCATCCCGTTCAAATTCGGGTTTCTGGGCTTCCGCACTGTTTATAAAATAGTAGTAGTTGCTGGGATGCCCTCCAAAACCTGGATTCTTGAATTGAAATATGAAGTCCTGGCCATCAGCTTCGACTGCGGCAATGCCGAAGATTACAAGAAACAATGTGAATCCGATTGCCTTTTTTTTAACGGAACTACTTTGAACAGAATGCATTACATACCTCATAAAAAGATTTAATCTCATGAACATCAGCAATTAATATGAAGATCTCGAATACTATAGCAAATGATTTAAACTCAAGTACCGGATGGAGAGTGTACGCATATAATTACCTGTCTGTCAACTTGTTATTTGAAATCTAATAAAACATAGATGATTATTAAAATATATAAATGAATTGAGAGCCATTCGGAGTTGACATCATTCATTAAAAATACTCTTGAGAAAACTTCTCGAAATTCACCAGATAATTCCTGAGTCCCCTGGCGGCGGCATTCGCAAGTTCGATAATGCTCTCCTGATCCGGCGGGAGACGAAACTGATAGACCACTTCATAATTCACTTCGATGATCATTTGTGAACCTCTTCCGGGTATCGGTCGCTCAATAACTTTCACAATGAACCCGCCTGTTTGCTCCGGAAAATCCAGCATGCTGTAAAAACGATTGTAAAAATCGTGGCCGAACGGAGTTCTCGTATCACTGATGATCATATTCTCCGATACCAGTACCGGATCTTCATCCACATACTCTTCATCAACCCGCTCCGGTTCTAATTCAGGAATTAACAGAGACAGAAAATCCGGCGGGTCTTGCCTTTTCAAGCGCAACTGCTCATACTTTGCAATTTGATTCCGGATCTCTTTTTCTGTGCTGTATACCTCCAGTTCGCTTCGCAACTCCAGTTGCTGCGTGATGTAGGCAAAGGATTGCGAACGGAATCGGTCTAACGGAAACATTTCTCTGACTATTTCCCGTTTCCGCTCAACGGAAAGCCGAGGTTCGGGCTTTTGCGCCAATAAATCCACCGGAATACGGATAAAAGTTCCGATCCGCATTTGCCTCGGAGCGATAACCAGATCGGTGTTGTGTTTCAATATCTCCCTCCACGCAGATGGGTTCCCGCAATATCGATCGGCCAATTCCCATAATGTGCTTCCTCTTGACACAAAATGGTATATATACTCCGGATAATCCGGTTCAGGCAGTTGACCCCCTAACAATTCATCAATTGGTGCTTGATGTGCCGCCGCCGTATCCTCCAGGACTCCCATACGATTCACTTGCCGCACCCTCTGCCGGTCCGCCTCCCTTTTATCAAGCAACATTTTAGCCACCTTTTGTCCGAGAAATCGATCCTGTTCTATATGTGAACGGATCCTTTGAAACCTGTCAACCCGCAGCTCTGAATTTTCAATACTATGGATCAAGCGTTCCACCAGTTCAAATTCGAGAGATTCGATGATTTCGGTTGCCCGGTGATAATGCACCATTTCATTGTCATCAATATGGGTCAGTTCATCGGTTCGATCTTCCCGTACGGCCTGGTCCATTTCGTGGTAGAATTGCAGCTCCAGGCTTTCATCCAATACGACCTGCCACATTTTGCGCTGGGTCTCCTGCTGACTGTACTGGATTTCGACAGCTGCTTCAACATATGATTCGAGTTCCTGGCCGGAGATCTCCGATTCAAGTTCCATAATAGATTTCATCCAGACATTCTGGCCATTTAAGCTACTGAACACCAATAAGATCAAGACTGAAGCCACACCGGTAAAAATACCGACCATTTTCATAAGCGTCCTCATGCGCCTATTGTAAGTGTATGGAAAATATGAAATCAATAAATCACCGTGAATCGAAAATATTTCAGAAAAGTGGTATCCGAAAATATTAATTATTTCTAATATGCACCAAAATCTGATTAATTAAAAACTTTTTCCAGAACAACAGGCGATTTTAGGTAACACTTATCCCAATAGTATCAACAAAACAGCCGATGCAATAACGATTAAAAATGCCATTAAAACCCGCCGGGCAACTTCTTTTCCACCGATGAAATGGATAATCGCATATTTGAACAGCGTGTTAAAGATCAGTGCCGTCAGAATCAGTTTCCAGCCCAGTGTGCCGGCAATGGTACCATTTTGAACTTTCTGAGAAACCGACAGGGTGATGGCATCCATATCGGCCAAACCCGAAATGGCGGCGACCATGAACAGTGCTTCAGACCCGAGGTACCGGGTCGAGGCAGTGATAATAAACAGGATGACAACATAGACCACCCCGAATGTCAGAGCAGTACTTAACTCACTCGGGTTTCTCTGCTCCGGCATGGCATGCGGCCGGTCTTTTACATGCCGGAATGCGAATAACGAAATACCGACCGACACAGCAAACATCACAGCCACCGGCCAGATCAGCTCATAAAAATAGTCGGGTGCCATCACCATAATTTCAATGGTAATACGCGGATAGACCATTGCCGACGCAATGATAATGACCACCGCCGCCTGCACTCCGGTTGCAGGTGATTGTGCCGTAATTTTGGAATAACTGACAGTCGTGGCGGTACTTGAAATAGTACCTCCCAAAATTCCACCAAGCACTGTTCCCGCACGGTCACCCATGAATTTGTAGATCAGATACCCACCAAGACTAATCCCGGTTATCAATACCACAAGTAGCCAGGTTCGCTGCGGATTAAATATGTCAAATGGACCGAATGTCTGGTTTGGAAGGATCGGAAGAATGATAAATGTGATCAGAACAAACTGCATGATCGCCCTGATGTCATTGTCTTCCATCCGGGCCAATGCACCTTTAAGTTGCGGCTTGATTTGCAACAAAATGGCGACACTTCCGGCGATCGCCGCCCCGATGATCCAGGGTCCGACAGTCAGATATGCTCCCACAGCATACATAAACAGCAGGGAAATTTCGGTCGTCATTCCGTATTCGGACCGTCCGCTGCTCATCTTCATCACATTGCCGACCACAATGATGGTGATTACGCCCAAAAGTCCGAATCCCAGTATAAATGGCGTGAATTCGAGAGCCAGGAAAGCACAAATAGTCCCGAAAAGGGTCACTATCGCAAATGTACGAAACCCCGCGATACGGGTATCGTGCAACTCTCTCTGCATCCCCACAAGCAACCCGAGGAGCAGTGATATGCCCAATGTTTGAAAAATGGTATAGAGTTCCACTTCCTGCATTTCCGTTAATTAACGATGTTACACCAAAAAAGGCAAATTACGATGTCCCGGCAAACCTGGTTAATGGTTTCGAAGCAAGCCCATTTCGCAATGGATCAGCAAAGCCGATAAACAATATCCGGACAAATCCTGAACACGCCAATTAAAAACCGCATATTACCAGATCAAATTTATCCTTTTACACAAAAACAACCTTTGAAAAAGAATAGTCAATTCTTATCGAAAAACTCAATATGGAATTGTATGAATACGAAATGAGCACTTCGACAATCACGG
>SLQC01000361.1 GCA_007131625.1 Balneolales bacterium
GAGGTTGACCCTCTTCGCTGGATTCAATTACAGTTCCCTCAATGTCACCCGGACCGGAAAGTGAATTTTCATACAGTACTTCCCTTGTTTCAAAATCGATATTGCAGGTGCTGCACGGACCGGCAGCCTTTACGGCATCTGTATGCCACATCAATATTACTCCCACTATGGCAAACATTGCGATTCGCATTATAGTAACTGTAACTGAATTCATGTTAATTCCTCCGGAATTTTTCGTTCGTGAAAATATAACAGCCCCGCTTGACTTACGCAAAAGTCTTCAAATCGGTAACGGGATGTGAGTTACAACAATGCTTATTATTCAGAAAAATGAATCAATGAATGTGACCCTTTTGCGGTACATAAAATGATTAAAAAGTAAAAAAAGGTTGTGATTTGCAGTTGCTCTAATCTATGGTGTTTATGTGTTTTTATGATAATATTTAGCTATTATCAGTAATCAATGATCATGTAGCGCCTGGGGATGCATACCTGAAAATCTGCTCCATTTTTACCTGAATGATTACAGATGTATCCGCAGGTTTTACCGATAACACCGAATACCGTGTGGAGTACTACGCAACCGTAACCGTGACGGAAAGAAAGTGGATATAGACAACGCCAACCGCCGGGCGGCGCACTTCCCGGCGCATGTAACCGGAGTAATATGTCTGTTGTGGTTTGTGATCATGTTGGACGGATGCCACAGTGAAGATGCGAACGACGGAACGGATGCCATCCGGCCCTATGAAGACAATCCCTTTTATTGGCAATATCGTGGAGAGCCTGTGCTGCTGCTCGGCGGGTCGGACCAGGACAATTTGTTCAATCATCCGAATCTGCCGTCTAATGGTCTGGAATCCCATTTGGACCTGCTTGTTTCGGCCGGGGGGAATTATCTCCGCAATACCATGAGCAGCCGGGATGAGGGAAGCGTCTGGCCATTTCATCAGCGGGAAGACGGATTATATGATCTCGGTCAATGGAATGAAGAATACTGGACTCGCTTCTCGAATTTCCTGCAGATGACACAGGATCGTGACATCATTGTTCAGATTGAAGTGTGGGCTTTTCACGATTTCTTCGGTCAGTATGGACGATGGTATGATAATCCCTGGAACCCGGGAAACAACATAACGTATTCGTTCGAAGAAACAACGCTTTCTCCGGATTACGAACATCCCAACCACAATCCGAGCGATTACTTTTTTACGGTTCCTGCGCTGGCGAATGATCAGACGGTTCTTGCACACCAGAAACGCTTCATAGAGAAGCTTCTGGCAATCAGTCTCGAATTTGACCATGTATTGTACTGTATCACCAATGAAATTCATCCACCCTACTCGCCGGAATGGGGTTGGTTCTGGGCCCGGTATATCAAAGAACAGGCCGATTTGGCCGGTAAGTCCGTCTTTGTTTCAGAAATGTTCTGGCAACCGGATGTAAGGGGATTTCAGCACAGAGCCTCATTCGACCATCCGGAGATATACGACTATTTCGAGGCATCCCAGATCAGTGCTGTTAGAGATGCTATCGTTGATGGCGTACTTGATGCAGAACTGGAAGCGGAACTTCATTGGGGATATCTGATGCATATTCGCGGGGAGCTTGCCGCTTATCCACGCCCCATCAATCATACAAAGATTTACGGTGCCGATACCTGGCACGCCTGGGCCGGATCAGATCAAAATACCGGAGAAAAATTCTGGCGAAATATTTTCGCCGGGTCCGCCTCATCGCGGTTCCACAGACCTGAACGCGGGATCGGCCTGAATGAGACAGCCCAACGGAACATCCGATCGATGCGGATGCTTACCGAATCGCTGAATATATTTCAAACCGAGCCGGTCAAAAGCCGGCTCTCCGGCCATGGTGGTACGTTCAAAGCATATGTTTTGGCCATACCGGGAACTCAGTACGCCGTATATTTCCCGGACTCCGGAACTGTGGACTTTGCTGTGGAACAGGGGAGCTATCGCCTGACCTGGCTTAATATCATGAACAGCGAGTGGCAGGAAGCAACCACAACCCAAGCTGGAGAATCACTCCGTTTAACAACGCCCGGTGACGGTCCGTGGACGGTTTGGCTGACAAAAACAGATCTTCGCAATCAGTGACTGTGACGCCGGTATAAACGACAATTGCCCGTAGCATGTTCTTTTATTGGAAGAAATAAAATCTGTTTGCGTCGGTATGCATCCTGCTGTTGCTTGCTTCCTGCAAAATGGAACCGGAAACCGACCCGTACCTGAGCTGGGAAGTGTATCTGGGGGATCCCGGTTGTACGATGACTGGGATGCAAAGAAATCTGAGTTCATTCGCTATATCACCAATAGCGAGCACCGTGATGATAACCGGTTGACCAATGACCAGTACCAGAAGCCGATCAGCATATAACCAATTGTGACTGATCCCATCATCAGCAGTTTTTTTATAAAATGACACCTCTATACGATCGCCCATTTGCACTGTGAACTGCTTTTTAGAATAAGATTCCTGATAAGCCCAAAGCTACATCAGGCATGTCAACCGCATCCACTCTGTTCAATGCACCCGCCTGCTGGTGGTGCCGGACATTTAGGTTTATCCGCTGCATGAAGCCAACAAGGTTTTTCGCAGCTTAAATCCGGAACCAGCCGTGGGGCCATTGTTTTACAAATAAGCAAAAAACCATAAATAGCAGCAAAACAAAGAACCATAGCCTCAGAACTTTGATCGCTCTTGCGATTCATAGACTGGAAACAGGTTGCACAGGCAGCCTGCATGTTCTCTTCCATTATTAGCATTTTGAGGCCATCTTCTCCAGAATTTTGAACAAATATCAATGTTGCCACTTCCATCCACATCACCAATGACCGCATCGTGTCCACCGAGTCGCCCATCAAAAATTACACGCTCGACAAAACGGGGGTTTTCACCTCCTGAATTCTCCCAGATAAACCATCGCGGATTTGCCTCCTGAGGTAATAAGTTAGTAGCCTCCAGTTCTGCTGTAAATATATCCCAATGCCCGTTTCCGTTAAAATCTGCGACAGCCAGTGAATGAAAAGAACCCCGAATACCCGTCGCCAGCACATGCCGGGGAGGGAAATTGCCCAGCAAAGTGGTTTCGGCAATTAAGGATGTAGCAAAAATGGATAACAGGATGCATGATTTTAACCATGGATCACCTTTTCATCAAACGCTTCCCTCCGGTTTATGGAAAATATCCAGTTAAAAGCAATGTAGAAAATCCGGGAATAAAAGGAGAATAAATTCCGAAAACAATTCACTTTCGATACCTTTTCCGGAGCACTATTTCTGTTTATATCAAATCAAGAATTGAAGGGTCTAAAGCAATATATTGTCACGGGTCACAACAATTAACTCATTTCATCGAGTGTTAGCTGCTTTCTGACTGCTTGAGCACAAAGGTAAGATATCCTGGCTTCGTGTTCCATGCCTGTAAGACAATCGAAGATTGGAATCCTTACAGATGACTTATTGCCATTTTGTGCTATTTGATAATTTTGATGACGATTCTCCCTACACTAAATACACTTTATGCACTGCTGATGTAATTAGTGAAGGAAGTGTAGGCACATCGGGAATTAAATTTCATTTGTCCACACGGGATTTGAAGTACCCTCTCTGTACCCGCAGAAATTCGAATCAAGGGTGTATTTCCCGGACGGATTACACCGAATTTACATGTGGTGTGAGAGGCGTATTCCGCACAATTTTGGGCGGAGCCGCCTACTCGATTGGGCGGCGTTTCACTTGTAGACATGCATTGCCAATGATCACTAACCTATCAGCGACTTGACGATCAGAAAGAACAATGCAACAAACAGGTTTGTAATAGCGATTGGCTTCTGACTAAGGCTTGCACTCCACCAACCTTCTGGTACTTTTTCATCTTTGTCGATCTCACTGATTTCTAATTTTGATCCTTTTAGTTGAGCAATCGGCTGTCGTTTCGATTGCGAAAAAGTCCGGGCAGGAGCACCGCAAATCAAATACACGAAATACTGGGGCGGAACAATGACCACAAGCCAGATAATCACAACTCCAACTAAAGTAAGCACAAAGGGGATTGTCAGGAGCAGGTCAAATAAGGTGCGCGCCTCAGGTCGGCCTTGATTGCTTCTCAAGTGTGTGCCCAATGTATAGATTGGAAGCCCCACTAGTTGCAAACTTGAACCAACATAGTCGAGTGGATGTGACGAAATCAATCCCGTGTGTTTATTCATGTCGCCCCAGGCCATGGATGCAATTGAAGAGACCAGGCCGATAAGCGCGCCGTTTGCCAAATACCATTTGAGATGTGTGGTGTTGAACCAAGTCGTGAAAATCCAATGGTCAACAGCAAGCAGGGCCAACAGGATACCGAGACCAGCGAGAAATATTAGAGAACGCTGAAGGTTCATGTCTTTTCTCCCTCATATGGAAGCATGGGCTCGCTTGAGCCGCCCAACAACTTATTAATATACAGTTTCACCATTATGAAATCACTTAATCCTCAAAAAGTGATATATGTTACTCCTTATTTGGCAGATTAATTAATTTTACACAGAAATTCCATTTATTTGCCCTCCCAACAAATTTCCATCTCACAAATGAATTATTAAATAGTGCCTGTAAGAAAACAACCCGTTTTTCCGGTTCATTTTGATTTCGGTATCGATTTATCAGACCCGGAGCATGGTTTGGTATTCTTTGTAACAGCCGTTTCCGGAAAA
>SLQC01000415.1 GCA_007131625.1 Balneolales bacterium
GTCAGATACACTCTCATCCGCTTACGCCGAATCATGGCAGGGGGCGGACGGTTTTGAGGGAGGCAATGTGATCATGCAGGCTATGGCATCCAACAATCTTATATTTGTTGTTCTTAGTGTCAGTCTGATTATCTGGTTTGTGCTAATCACATACCTGATCCGGCTTGAAAAGAAATTGGACCGACTTGAGAAACAACATCCGGTCAAATCATCGGATAACAATGGAAATATAAAATCATCACTCTGACCCAATCGATTTCTAACATAATATGCGACCACGCCTTGTATTTGGTATAGCCGGAATTATCGTTTTTACGACACTGGTAATGATTAACTTCAGCCAGAGTATCAACTCTTACGTCGACTTTGAACAGGCCGCTGAAATGACTGGTGACCGCATTCATGTTGTCGGAATATGGGACAATTCCGAACCGGCCTTTTTTTCGTCCGAGACCATGCAGTTCACCTTTTATATGAAGGATGAATCAGGCAATTCACGTCGCGTAACCTATCCGAATCCCAAACCCAACAACTTTGAGCAAGCAGACCAAATCGTTGTAATCGGTGAGATGCGGGGTGATACTTTCGTTTCCAGTGATATGCTTGTGAAATGTCCTTCCAAGTACAATGATACGACCAACCCCGAATTTACAGAACTGGACTAAACTCATATGATCGGAATCCTCGGTCACGTTACTCTTTCACTGGCTTTTGTCAGTGCCATTCTCGCTACCTGGTTCTACTATCGTGCTGCCCAATTCGGGGCTGAGAAGAATGAATCAATTGCCAACGCCTTCTTTTATGTAAAAGGTGCTTTGACATTGTTTGCCTCCGGTCTGCTTGTCTATCTTATCTTCACCCACCAGTTCCAGTTCTATTACGTCTACAACTACACCAGTTCGGATTTGCAGAATATCTATCTTTGGGCAGCATTTTACAGTGGACAGGAGGGGAGCCTGTTGCTCTGGATACTCTCCTCGTTTTTGGTAGGATTGGCCATCATCAAATGGACTTCGCCGACGTACCGCACTCCTGTGATGGTATTTATGGGAATGACTCAGGTGTTTCTGCTTTCTATGGTCTCCGGTTTTCCTATGCCATGGGACGGAAATCTCGGTGCTTCTCCTTTCCGCACCCTCGCTTCGGAGATGCCCAACGCCCCGGTCTTCCTGCAGAATCCCGATTTTGTACCATCGGAAGGAAGCGGCCTGAACGATCTGCTCAGGAGTCCCTGGATCATCATTCATCCCCCAGTGATTTTCCTCGGGTTTGCGATGATGACCGTTCCGTACGCGTTCGCTCTGGCATCGCTGTGGAAGCGGAAATATCACGAATGGATTCATGTAGCACTTCCCTGGACTCTGGGCGCCAACCTGTGTCTGCTAACCGCCATTTTTCTTGGCGGATACTGGGCATATGTTACCCTTTCGTTCGGTGGGTACTGGGCCTGGGATCCGGTGGAAAACGCCTCTCTGGTTCCATGGATCTTCGGAATGGCCGGCATCCATGCCATGCTCATTCAGAAAAAACACGCCAGTTCACACAAAGCGTCCATTATTTTTGCAATTCTTGCTTATGTGACCATCGTCTACCAAACTTTCCTCACCCGATCTGGGATACTCGGCGAATCCTCTGTCCATAGTTTTGTCGATCTGGGATTGTATAACCAACTGTTGATTTTCATGTTGGTTGTAGCGGTGATCGGAGTGGCATTCCTGATTTACCGCTATCGTGAACTGCCGGAACCGAAAAAAGAGTCGCCGGTCCTGAGCCGGGAATTCATGATGTTTTCCGGTTCTATGGTACTGTTTTTAGTCGGATTTGTCATTATTCTGGGGACAAGTTCTCCTATTCTGGGGCGACTTTTTGTGGACAATCCCACTCCGCCCGATCAGCAGTTCTACAATAATTGGAGTCTTCCGTTCGGGGTGTTGATTGGACTGATGACCGTCGTCACCCAGTATCTCTGGTGGAAACGGCATGACCTGGAGTCGCTCTCGGCCGCACTCATCAAACCGACCTTGGCGGCATCAGTGGTGACGGTTCTATTGGTGATCCTTATCGATATGAGGAACCTGGCTTATATGGTCTATCTGTTTGCTGCGTTATTTGCCTTGGTGGGCAACGGAATGGTGATGTACGGGCTGTTGAAGAAGAATCCTCGCCGGGCGGGTGGAACGCTGACACATATTGGATTTGCCGTCCTGATGATCGGTTTTCTCGGATCGGCCTTTGACCGTCCGATGGTCGATTCCCAGACCCGGGACTATAACCGGGCGGTCGCAGCCGGGCAAGTTTATGATGATGACGGCTTTCCGGAAAATCAGCCTGTAAAATTTGTAGAGCTGGAAAGAGGCAAGCCGAAATTGATCGACGGCCGGTATATGGTTACGTTTTTGAGTGCTGAGATCACCGAAAATAAACGGCCCGGCGAACAGGAGTATGAAATTTTGTTTGAGGAAGTCGAGTCCGACCGCTCTTTTGTGATGCATCCGACTGTTTATCCCATGCTCTCCAACTCCTCGCCCGGTGCCGTTGAATGGACCGTTGATCCTGCTGTGCGCTCTGGCTGGAACGCTGATATTTTTATGTATGTGGCCGGTTCTTCGTTGGTAGAACGTGAAATCGAGCGGATGAACCGTGAAGATCCGGGGCAGTTTCAATCGATCGATCAGCTTGGTCCTCAAATGGCCGATCACGATCCCGATATCACCGAAATCCGAATAAAAAGGAACGGGACGGCACAAATAGGTGAGTATATCATTTCGTTCCGCAATTTTATTTATGTCGATGAAGATGAATTGCCGGATAACAGTATTATCGGTGTCAAAGCTGACCTGCTGCTGGAACATCGTGAAACCGGTGAATCATGGGAGGTCCATCCCGAGTATATACTGACACGTGACGGCGACTCACAATATGCTTTCAATCCACCAAAAAATCTCGAATTTACCGATGGCTCGATCCGCTTTAAGGATGTGCATCCCGATACCGATGAAATCGGTCTCGCGATCCGCGGTATCGACGGTGAACCTGAGCAAGAATGGATTTTGCTGGCTGCCGAACACAAACCGATGATATCGGTCGTCTGGCTGGGAACTTTTTTATTGATGATCGGATTCAGTGTTGCTATCATTTTTCGGTGGTCGGATCAGAAAAAACGTGAAAAACAGAAAATTGGGGACCGCGAACTGGCTGGAAATGGCCAAAGTGAAGAACTCACGGTTCAAGTAATAAAGGAGGATGATGCAAAACCGGCTTGAAACATTGAGAAAATGGACCGCTTCGATGGCCGGGTATGTTGCAATTCTGTTAATTACCGGTGTTTCCAATGCGGTACATATCCAACAGACTGGTAATGAGAAGCTGTTTCAAGAGCAGAACGTCACGTTCCATCCCCGGATGCAACCAACTGCAACCGGAGCTTTGAAGTTGTCCGGCCCGTCTGCTTCCAGGTCAACATCCATAGATATGGAGCATCAGTATGCTGTTGATTCCGAGGCGTCACCGTCCTTCGGTCCTTCACCATTACGTGCGTTACTGCAGTCATTTGTGATTCCGGGATGGGGGCATCACTATGTTGATTCCGGTGACTGGCGTCGTGGTCAGTATCATCTCGCTGCGGAAGTCATTCTCGTGGGGGCCTATCTTGGTATCAATCGACAATCGTATGTACTCGAGAAAAATATGTACACTCATGCGGGGGCATACTCCGGGGTGGATATACGGGACAGGGAACGACAGTTTGAACTTGCCGTCGGTAATTTCCGTTCCCTGGAGGAATATAACGACTATCAAGAACGAACCCGAAACCTGGATCGGCTTTTTCCCGACACCCCGGAATACCGGTGGGAGTGGGAATCAGCAGACCACTGGCTGGAGTATCGCGACTTGCGTTCACGGCGGGACAATCTCAATCAGCAGCTGCCGGCTCTTGCCGCTTTCATGGTGGTCAACCGGGTGTTCAGTGGCATCAGTGCCTACAATCGGGCCCGCACACGTTCCAGCTCAACAACCTCAGTTCATGTCGTTCCGGGTCCCGATCGGCAAGGCTTTGAAGCTCGTGTTTCCATCTCATTTTGACGGAATAACGCAACACTTCACATCAAACCGGTCTGGTTCCTTATGCCCCGATATGTAATTCGATTGTCATACGACGGCGGGCGCTTCAATGGATGGCAGAAACAGCCTGAGGTGAATACGATTCAGGGAACGGTCGAACAGGCCATTCGAACGATAACGCAGGAAAAAGTAACCTTGTACGGTTCGGGCCGGACCGACACAGGGGTGCATGCTGAACAGCAATTTGCACATTTTGATACCGTCATTCCGATCGACGAGCAATTCCTGTTGCACAGGCTTCAGCGCATGCTGCCGGACGATATTTTTGTCTACGGCATCCGTGAGGTCGCGGAGCATTTTCATGCCCGATTTGATGCCAAATGGCGGCAGTACCGGTACCAGCTGCTTCTTCATCCCGACCCGTTTCACCGCCAATACGCTTGGTATCCGGGAAGCAATCTGGACTGGGAGTCGTTTGCGGAGTGTTTGATGCTTATAGAGGGCGAGCATGACTTTTCTGGTTTCTGCCGAAAAGGTGATAACATAACCCATTGCCGGTGCACCGTATTATACACCAAACTGGAGCAGCACGAAGATTCGATGGTCCTGGTGTATATCCGTGCCAACCGGTTTCTGCGATCGATGATTCGCACCCTGA
>SLQC01000211.1 GCA_007131625.1 Balneolales bacterium
CCTGGGCTGCACCCCGATTGAAGATGTTGAAATTCCCGTCAAAACCCGTGCACACCTGGCCGCATTACTGAAAGCTCTTCAATACATTTACACCCATCCGGAGTGGAACGAGCGGATATTCCATCTGTTCTCGGACAAGATTATCAAAGGCAAGGAGCAGACCGGGCGCTCGGGAATGAGTCTGTGGGAAATATTTGTACTGGCTCAGGTACGGCTTTGTTTGAACATCTCCTACGATGAGTTACATTACCGTTCGAATTATGATCAACTCTTGCGCGCCATACTGGGCGTGCTTCCTACCGACTATTCGGCCGGCAAACAGTATAAGTACCAGAACATTTATGATAATGTAACGCTGATCGACGATGAAATGCTGCATCAAATCAACGATATCATCGTGCAGATGGGTCATCAGGTATTTAAAAAAAAAAGAAACCGATGCCTTGTACTTAAAAACCGATAGTTTTGTTGTTGAAACCGATACGCATTTTCCAACCGACTACAATCTGCTATGGGACAGTGCTTGCAAGTGTATCGACTGTGCCGGGAAGCTCGACATTGCCGGATGGCGCAAAAGCAGGAACTGGCATAATCGCCTGAAAGGGCTGATGCGAGCCGTCGGCAATGCCGGCCGTGGTGGAGGCAAGGGCAAACAACAGCGGATTACCAGAGCTGCCCAGGCCTATTTGAAGAAGGCCCGGTCACTTCAGAGAAAAGTCCAAAGCGTGTTGACCACCCATACCCCGGCCGGCATAGAAGAGATGGCCCGCCTGGAGCTGATGCGTTATTATCAGCATATGCTGATCAAACACATTGATTTGTTGGACCGGCGATTGCTCAAAGGAGAAAAGATTGCGCACCATGAGAAGGTATTTTCGATTTTTCAGCCTTATACCGAACTGATCAAGAAAGGTAAATCACATCCCAATGTGGAGATTGGCAAGAACCTGGCCATAACCACCGATCAGCATCACCTGATTGTTGACTGGCAAATTGCTGATCGGCAAACCGATAACCAGCTAACCGTTGAGATTGCCCGGCGAACGAGCGGCAAATACAACGTGCAGAGTCACAGTTTGGATCGCGGGTTTTCCGATATGGCCGATAAAGCCAAACTCGAACAATTCATTCCCCAGGTAATTATGCCTAAAAAAGGGCGCCGTACCTGCTGGCAGAAGGCCGAAGAATCCACACCGGTTTTTATCCGGCTCAAGAACAAGCATAATGCGGTAGAATCCAACATCAATGAGTTGGAGCATCGTGGACTGGACCGGTGTCCGGATCGTAATCACCCGAATTATACGCGTTATATTGGCCTGGCGATAACCGCCTATAATTTGCATAGAATCGGTCGTGAACTCCTGGCTCGCAGGCGGGAAGAAGAGCAGCGCAAAAAAGCGGCCTGATCAATCGTTTTCCCCGGACTTGTGCACTTATTAACGTGGATAAATGGGAGAGTTGCGTCTTAAATGAGCAAAATTTCTCAAAAAACCATACAACTTCTGCCATTATCCCGTATTTTCTGGAACCGGCGAGTAAAATGAACACGTAAATCATATTCCGAGCCGGTTAAATGGATATCGAAATCGAGAAAAACCAGAAATACAGGGTGTTTTCTTACAGGCACTAATTACCTTTGATTTTTAAAGTCACATAGTATACCAATGGCGGTAATAATCATGCACCACATTGTAAAAAATATTATCTCGCCATTGGTATATCGCTTACGCGTTTCACTGAGCATCTGACGTAAGAAATCTAACATTATAAACAGATGATTTTAATCAAAATGGCAAATAGTTTAGCGATTATTAAAATTTTTGCTTTAGCAGTGTTGTCTCTTGGGTTTCTTCAGTGTGCTCAATCAGATTCTTCAGTATTGGAGATTGAACAGGACTCTCGCATCGTATTAATTGGCAATAATCTCGGTTCAAGGATGATGGATTATGGTTTTTTTGAAACTGAAATGCACCTCCGTTATCCCGACTATTCATTGTTTATACGGAATATGTGTGTCAGTGGAAACACACCGGGTTTCAGGCCTCATGCCGCTCGCAATTCTCCATGGGCCTTTCCGGGTGCTGAAGAATTTTGGACGGAACTCGCTGCCGATTCAGAAAGTCGATGGGGTCAGTTGAGTGAAGGCCATTTTCCTGCCCCGGATGAATGGCTGACAAAATTAAAGCCCGATGTGATTATTGCTTTCTTCGGGTTTAATGAGTCATTTCAGGGAGAAGATGGATTGGAAAATTATAAAGCAGAGCTGGATGCTTTTATCCGGCACACATTGAGTCAAACATACAATGGGCACTCATCGGCTCAGCTTGCTATTGTATCCCCGATTGCCTTTGAAGACCTGTCCGGCAAATTCGATCTGCCGGATGGCAGGTGGGAAAATGCAAACCTTGAGCATTATACGGAAGCGATGAGGGAGGCTTCTGAAAAACATAATGTTCACTTTGTAGATGTGTTCTCACCAACCAAAGGCTGGTTTGAAAACAGTAATGAACAACTGACAATTGATGGATCGCAACTAAATGAAGCAGGTTACGACAGGTTTTCCAGGCTGCTGGTGGATCAGGTTTTCGGCCGGTCTGAAACCAAAGCCGAGGTCCACAGGGAGTTGGTCCATGCTTCAGTTCTTGACAAGAACTGGATGTGGCATAATGATTACAAAATTCCGAATGGTGTCCACGCTTATGGCCGTCGATTCGAACCTTTCGGACCGGACAACTACCCGGCTGAAATTGAAAAAATTCGTCAAATGACCCGGATCCGGGATGAGGCGATCTGGAAAGCTGTGAAGGGTGATGTGTTGGATGTACAAGCTGCCGACAAGCAAACTTTAGAACTCCCGCCGGTCGAAACCAATTTTGACCCAGCCAGACATGGCAACCCTGAATACCTGTATGGGCAGGATGCACTGGATAAGTTCCATGTTGCCCCGGGCTACAAGATCGAACTTTTTGCCTCTGAAGAAGATTTTGCTGACCTGGCAAATCCCGTTCAGATAGCTTTCGATAAAAATGGACGGCTTTGGGTCGCTACCATGCCAAGCTACCCTCACTACAAACCCGGAGATACCAGGCCTGATGATAAACTCATAATTCTCGAAGATACAAACGGTGATGGCAGAGCGGACAAAAAGACTGTTTTTGCTGATGGATTGCACCTCCCAGTAGGGTTCGCATTGGCACCTGAAGGAGTTTATGTCTCGCAAGGTCCTAACCTGGTGCTGCTGAGGGATACGAACGGGGACGATAAAGCAGATGCGAAAGAAATTGTGTTAGGCGGTTTTGATGATCACGATACCCACCACGCTCATAGCGCATATACGATGGATCCATCAGGTGCCATTTATATGGCCGAAGGTGTGTTTCTGCATACAAATGTGGAAACTTCGTACGGCCCTGTTCGCGCTACCAACGGTGGCTTTTTTCGGTATAACCCCAGCCGAAGACACCTTGAACGTACAGCACAGCTTGCTATTCCGAATCCGTGGGGCATAGCATTTGATAAATGGGGACAAAATTTCTTTGCAGAGACTTCCGGTCCGGATGTGCTGTGGATGATGCCGGGGACGGTTAAGCCCAGATATGGCATTGCCAATCCAAAATCCCGAAACCTGATTGAGGATGACCACAGAGTTCGCCCTACTTCAGGCCTGGAATTTATTTCCAGCCGACACTTCCCGGATGAAGTACAGGGAGATTTTCTGATCAACAATACCATAGGCTTTTTGGGCACGAAACAACACACCCTGGAGGACGATGGAACCGGTTATTCCAGCAGGCATCGTCAGGACCTTGTGCAGAGTGATGACCCGAATTTCCGGCCGGTGGACATGGAGTTTGCCCCCGATGGTTCATTGTATCTGGTGGATTGGCATAATGTGCTCATCGGACACATGCAGCACAATGCGCGTGACCCGCTCCGCGATCATGTCCACGGCCGTATTTATCGGATCACCTATCCGTCCAGGCCGTTGGTTGAACCGGCCAATATCACCAGTGCCAGTATTGAAGAACTTTTTGAAAACCTGAAGCTTCCTGAGTACAGATCCCGGGAACGTACCCGTCGTGAACTCAGAGGCCGGGTTGCATCCGATGTGCTTTCCAGTCTGGCAACCTGGGTGGTTAGTCTTGATCAAAACAGTGACAGGTATGAACATCATTTGCTTGAAGCATTGTGGGTAAGCTGGGGACTAAACCAGGTCGATGAATCTCTTCTTCACCAATTACTGGAAGCAGATGATTACCGGGTTCGGGCGGCTGCCGTACGCGTGCTGCGATACACAGGCCACCAGGTTGATGATCAGACGGACCTGCTTGTTCATGCGGCCGGTGATGATCATGGCCGTGTGCGTCTTGAAGCGATTGTTGCAGCATCGTGGCTGGATATGAATGACGGTATGTCCATCTTGAATGAAGCTGCAAACCATCCAATTGACGATTGGATGGCACCATCTTATGAAACTGCCATGGCGCGCCTGATAGGTGAAGCAGCGGAAGAACCGGTACCTGAAGTAGTTGAAGCGAACCTTACTGGAGACGATCTTGACTCCTATTTGAAAGGACGGGAGATATATGCCAGGGACGGATACTGTGGTACATGTCATGGATCTGACGGCAGGGGTTTGCCTGTAGCCGGTTTTCCGCCGCTGAACGAAACCAGGTGGGTAACCGGCAGCG
>SLQC01000030.1 GCA_007131625.1 Balneolales bacterium
CGGCCGGACGTATTTCAAATGTACTCTCCTGGGTTCCACCGGTGATGGTCTGGGTATTGCCCTGCCCTTCCTGTTGGGAAATGACCGACGTTAAAGTCAGGGGTCCGAACTTGGCTTCGGATTTGATACCGAACAGTGCGCTTCCACCTCGAATGAGCGAGTTGCCGGTCACCATCGAAACATTTCCCATTTCGATACTCTGTAGAATTTCATCCTCATACCCTTGATAACGGATATTCAGGCGGTTTTCAAAGTCAAACGAGCGCTCGGTATCCCAATCGGTGCGGATGGTCAGCTTGTCACCGATCGATCCCTGTATATTGAGCCGAAGGTTCTGTTGAAAGGTCGGATCGATTCGACGCTGCTGATCGGGAGGAAGGGCCGGATCCTCGGTGTCCCGGATCGATGCCCCGACATTCATATTGGCGGTACCGGTTACCTGAAGATTGACTTCAGGCCTGCCGAAGATGGTTGTGAAAGCGGATCGTTCACCGACGGGGAGGTCAATGGTGAAATCGAGCAGCCCGCGACGGGCGGCACGCTGACGGCGTTGTTCATCAACCAGCCGTCTCCAGTTGCTTTTACTCTTGTTTTGGAAGCTGAGAGAAGAAAACGTCTCAAAATCCATGACTCGTGGATATCCGACCGGAATACCATCAATCTCTCTCTGAGCTATATAATTCCCAAGCGTATCGCGCTCAATAAGCACACGGTCCCCCGCCAAATCAATCTCGATCAACGACGAACGTTTGCGGGGAAAAGGATGAGTCATGTGACTGGATCGGGGTACTGCGAGTCGCTGAGTCTCTGATCTCGGTAATACCGATACCGAATCGGCACCCATTCGTGATACCGCCTCCGGGTTAATCCCGTTTTCTGAGAGGGTATCGGCATCCTGGGCGAAAACCGGCAAAGAAATGAGCAATACAGCAGCTCCTATAACCAAACCTGTCAAACCAATACGAACCGTTATAAATTGCAAGGAATAAAGCGAAGTTAAACCCGGTTATACAATAATTATGCTACTTTTTGACTAACAGTATCTTATTTGGTTTATAGGCCAATCGGTTTACTTGATAGGATAGTGCGAAAAATTTCTAAAAATTATAACCCTTGAAGCTTTTAATCAATGTCTTTTCGTTAATTAATTGGTATGTAATGACAGAATTCTGATATTTTGGCGTTAACATATCTTGTGGTACCGAAAATGTAACGCTTATTCTTCTTTTTTATGCAATGAAGATGACGGAAATTCTTAAGAATCTAGTTCCTGGGAGTATTGAACGTAATCTACTTAAAAGACATGTTGGACCGTTCGTCTTCTGCTTTCTGATCATTATGTTCTTGCTGCTCATGCAGTTCTTGATTCAGTTCATGGATCATCTTGTAGGCAAGGGCATTCCGTTTACCGTAGTTTTCGAACTGATTATGGTGAACCTGGCCTATATGGTGGTTCTGGCGGTGCCGATGACCATTCTGGCCGCGTCGCTCATGGCATACGGTAAATTTTCGGAACAGAATGAGTACACGGCGGTCCGTGCTGCCGGTGTCCACCCCTTCCGGATCATCAGGCCGGTTTTGGGTGTCGCTATCATCATGACCCTTTTTCTGGGATGGTTTTCCAACGAAGTACTTCCGGAAGCAAATTACAAAGCTCGTGCCCTTTTCCTCGACATCCGCATGAAAAAACCGGGATTTGACCTGCAGGAAAATACCTTTTACGAAGGCATCGAGGGGTACACTTTCCTGGTTCGCTCCATCCCGTCCGAGTCCGATTCCCTCTACGATATAACCCTTTTTCAGAGCCCCGAGAAGGGCCGCGACCGCGCCGTGATCAAAGCCCGCAAAGGGTTGCTTGAAAGCGATGAACGGAATATGAGTTTGACGCTTCGCTTGTATGAGGGCACCGTATTGCGGTATCTCCAGCCGCGCAGCGGCTCTGCCAACACCATTCATGAAGAAACCTCATTCGACTCCTATCGCATTTCGTTCGATCTGTCGGATCTCTCTTTTTCCCGCACCAATCCGGAAGATCGCAGGCGGGACGGGCGGTCGATGAGCGCCCAGGCGATGATGGCGGTTGTCGATTCACTCAAACGAGATAAAGAACGGGAAATCCGGAACTTTCGAAATGCATTGAAATCTGTCCATGTAACGTTTCAGGAGAATCCGGACACTGGCATCGACGCTACTGATCCGGCGGTAGATGACCCCTATCTTCAGCAACATAACTACACAGATTCCGCAGATTTATACTCTGCCCGGCATGAAGACCGGATTGGCATTTTCCCTCCAATGGACCCGACACCCTTCGCCGCGCTGCAACTGTTCGATTCCCTTCAGGAGCAGCGCAATGCTGCAACGCAGGCCACATCCATGCTGCGCAGCAATATGGCGATGGCTGACAATCTGATCAACAATCTCAAGTGGCGGGAAGAACGAATCGCACGGTTCATGGTAGAAATCCACAAAAAAGCCTCTATCCCGGCAGCCTGCATCCTTTTTGCGCTTATCGGGGCTCCGCTCGGCCTCCTGATGAAAAATGGTAACATGGGCATCCACACGATCATCAGTACCGTGCTCTTCACCTATTACTGGATCAGTATCATCCAGGGAGAGAAACTGGCAGACCGGCTAATAATCTCACCATTTGCAGGTATGTGGTTTGCCAATTTCACCATTGCCATCGCTGCTGCAGTACTGCTCTTTCTGGTGATCGTCAAACGTTAGCGCCATGATCAATACTTTCGACAGATTCATCTTTATCCGGATGTTGCTGACCACCGGGTTCGTTCTGGGACTGTTGATTTTCATCTTCATTATCATTGATTTCTCTGAAAATAGCGGTGAATTTACCGATCGTGGCGCCACCCTGTCCATGATATGGTATGACTATTACCTGAACTATATACCGGAGATGATCAGGCTCGTCTCCCCGGTGGCTGTTTTTGCTTCATGCCTCTGGCTGACCGGTCAGTTGGCCAACAGACTCGAGATTGTAGCCCTTCGTGCCGCCGGCATCAGCCTTTATCGCATACTCGCTCCCTATCTCGTGTTTGCCCTGCTTATGTCAGGACTGATCAGCTACCTCGACGGCTATGTCGTGCCCCGCTCCAATGCGATCCGGGCCGATTTTGAGCATCAATACATCATGAAACGGTCTGAACGGTTGGACCGCAACCGGATTTTCCGGCAAGAGTCCCCCAACCGGCTGATGCTGGTCAACTATTACGATATTCATGAAAATACCGGTTACCGCATCACTTTCTACACGTTTGACGACGAAAAACTGGTCGAGACCATGGAGGCTGGACGGATGGTCTGGATAGAGGATTCCCGAAAGTGGGAACTCATTAACGGCACGATCAAGCGTTATAATGAAAACGGTTTCGATGAAATCACTTTCGACAAACAGGATACCAAATTGAACCTTTTCCCGCGTGACTTCGGCCGTACTTCTTCCGATGTCTACCAACTGACCTACCCCGAAATCCGCGACTATCTAGACTCTATTGAGCGGAGCGGAGCAGGTGGACTCGCCATGCCCAAGGTCCAGTACTACGGAAAACTCGGTTATCCCTTCTCCATCATCATTGTGACGATCATCGGTGTAACCGTGGCGTCGGTCCGGCGCAAAGGCGGCCGCGGAGTTCAAATCGCGACTGGGCTGGTAATCAGCTTCCTCTATCTCGTACTTATGAAACTGTTCGAACCATTTGGTTACACCGGAGTGATGGAACCGATCTACGCCGCGCTCCTGCCACACGCCATCTTTTTCTGTGTGGCAATGGTGCTGCTTATCACATCAAGAAAATAATTCTTTGTCTCATGTCAAGAAAACAAATCGTCTCACATCAAAGATAAAATCTGTTCAAGTCACAAATAATCCATTCCCTTCCCAAATAAGCAAGTCAAAAGCAACCAACAACTGGATGCTGTCACAGCAATGGCATTCTCACGCTTCCGGTAGCGGCCCCCGGTAATTGAACGGCTGTTGCGGGTCGTTCTTGCCTCGTGCCTTGATCTCTCCGTGCAACTCTTCGTAGCGTCGGATGTTATCCTGAAGCGCTTTGGAAAAACGTTTCGCGTGTTCAGGTGTGAGGATCATGCGCTTCATAACCTTGGCTTTGGTCAACCCCGGCATTATCGCAATGAAATCAAAAACAAACTCTGACGGTGAATGGGTGATCATCACCAGGTTAGAATAGGTTCCAGGAGCTTCTTCCTTGGAGAGTTCTATCTCCATTTTCTTTTCTTTTTTCTTATCCATTATAATTTTTTTTAAGTGATGTTGATTAAATACGGCGGCCTTCGCTTTACGACGATACTTTTGCGATGGCATTAATCAGGTCGCTACGGGTGACAATCGAATGACGGCCGTCGGAAAAACGAACGATCACTGCCGCCGACCCCTCTGACAACATTCGGGTAATCTGATCGATTTTTAAATCATCCGAAACAACGGGTAAGGGTTTGTCCATCACTTCGCCTACTTGTTTGTTGCGCATGCCGGCCGATTTTGTGAGCTGTGTTAGAATCTGCGTTTCAGTCAAGCTGCCGACAATCTCTTCTCCATCAGTCACCGGAAGTTGAGAGATATTGTGCTCGTTCATCAGACGAATGGCATCGTCAAGTGACTCTTTCCTGTTTACTGTAACCAATATCCGGATATCGCTACCTCGCAGTCGGACAACCTCCTCAATCTTCATAGACTGATCCTCATCCAGAAACCCGTTGGTTCGCATCCATTCGTCGTTATAAATTTTTGAAACATAACGGGTTCCGCTGTCCGGAAGGAGGATGACCATTACATCCTCCTTCTGTAAAGGATTTTTTTTTATTTATTGAAGTGCTCCCCAGACCGCTGATCCGCACGATCCACCAACAAACAGCCCTTCTTTGCGAGCCAGTTTACGGGTGGTTTCAAATGCTTCGCGGTCAGGACACTGAATGATATCGTCAATCAGGCTGAAATCGACATTTGCAGGAATGATGTCTTCCCCGATTCCTTCGGTGAGATAGGGAGCGATATGTCGTTTGTCAAAGACTCCGGTTTCAAAATAGGATTTGTAAATCGATCCGACCGAGTCGATACCGATTACCTTTATGTCAGAATTCTGCTCTTTCAGAAACTGCGCAGTACCGGAAATCGTACCCCCGGTGCCGACTCCTGCAACAAAATGGGTGATTTTTCCTTCGGTCTGTTCCCAGATCTCGGGTCCCGTCGTCTCATAATGCGACTGCCAGTTGCTCAAATTGTCGTATTGATTGGGATACCAGGAGTTGGGGATCTCTTTGCTGAGCTTTTTGGCAACCGAATAATAACTTCGCGGATCATCCGGCTCTACATTGGTCGGACAAATTTTCACTTCGCAGCCTAGTGCCCGCAGCATATTTACTTTTTCCATGCTCTGTTTGTCGGTAGTAGTGAAGACACAGTGATAACCCTTGACCGCCGCCACCAGCGCCAGTCCCATTCCCGTATTACCGGAAGTTCCCTCAATGATAGTGCCTCCCGGCTTCAATTTACCGTTTTTTTCCGCATCCTCGATCATCTTAAGTGCGATGCGATCTTTGACACTCTGTCCGGGATTAAAAAACTCAGCTTTGCCAAGCAGTATTCCCGCTTCACCCCTGTTAAAGGAGTTGAGTCTGATCAAAGGTGTATTGCCTACGGTTTCTATGATGGAATGATACCACATAATACTTATGTTTTCTGATTAATAAATGCTTTGGAAAAATAATCTGAAACTGTTTTGCGACAGGTGTTTCTGATACCTAAAGATACTATATTACTTGTTTATTTTTCAGGCGGAGGTACAAGTTTTTCATCTGTTTATTTTTTTAATTCTAAGGACAGATATAATGTCCATGTCGAAAATAATCATGCTTTTGTGTGTCGAATTGCCGACATGACCATTTCATCTGTTAAAATTTTCTGATTTGTAATGTCAGATGGAACATCCATGGCTTAAGCATCCGCCTGTGTGTCGGAGACTTCAGTCACAGCTGTTTCAAATGACAGTGAGAACCGGCCGGACCAGCAGAATGTTACATACGTCGCCTGATATAAGTGTTTCTGTCAAGGTGCCTTTTGAAACAGTTAATCGATTTATATTCAGCAACAATTTATAATTAGCCTTACAATGACGTATCATCTTTGTCGGGCACACTACTTAATTTATAACAGATATGTTTCTTCCCAAACGTAAGCCAATAGATTACGATTGTGGACTCAACCTCGATTTGATGATCGAGGCGCTTCCACGTATTGAAGACCAGCAAAAACGACTGGAATACACTAAGAGAATTGTCGGTCTGATCAAACAGAGCCATATTAGCTGGGTCGATGAAAACGGCTGCAGTGAAGAAGCATGGAATCATTTTTTCAAGCTGGCTGACTACAATCCCGGTGATTACGGGATTACAAATCCCTATAAAACCGGAGAGGTGGATGACGCCATGTAACATGGCTGGTAATTAGATTTCTCCGAAACACTCATTATGCAGGATTATACAGATAATTTATTTTCCGAATCGGTCCCTTTCATGGAGGCACTGGTGGATTCCGACCGATTTGTCCGTTTTTTCGAGCAAAACCGGCCGGCAGATGATTCAGGTATAATCACCCTCTGCATCCCGTTCGAAAATATCGATCCCCTGGCGGTTCTGGAGCTTAACGGCGACTCCAACGGAACCCGCTTTTACTGGGAGCGTCCTGATCATGAAATGGCCATTGCCGCAGGAAACAAGGTCGCTGTTGTAAAAAGTACCGGTTTCGACCGGTTTCGCACGATTTCAAACCGATGCAAAGCACTACTTGCCAGATCCCGGTATTTCAGCGAGGTTAATCACAGTCTGGCCGGAGCACATTTTGTTGGCGGTTTCTCCTTTTTTGACCAGTCGCTCTCCGGTGCATGGAGCCCACTGGGCAACGCTTCCTTTTTTCTGCCCGAGTGGGTGCTGGTCCGTGACGGACAGTTTTCGATTCTCAACGTTACACGAAACTGGTCGCACAATAACTCGATCGACGACACTCGCACCTGGTTCAGCGAGTGGATTCAGCAGTTTATCCATCGGTTGAGTAGGAATATCGAGCGAAGTCGAATCCTGCAAGACAATGGGAAACCGGGAAAAATGATCACTCCGCTGGAATCACACAAGGAGCGTGCCCGCTGGGGAGCCAATGTTAACCAGGCACGACAATTGATTCGTGAAAATCGGTTCCAGAAGATAGTACTGGCCCGGGACCTAAGGCTTCAGACCGATGACAAGGTCTCATCAACCAAACTTGTACACTATCTGAGAAAGGAATATCCAACGTGCTACTCGTTTATGTATCAGCTTAACGGAGAGGCCACCTTTCTGGGAAGCTCACCGGAAAAACTACTTTCGCTGCAATCGCAATATGTAAAAACCGAAGCTCTTGCCGGCAGCATTCCCCGTGGAAAAACGGCGACGCAGGATGCCATTTTTGAAAAACGCTTGCTTGACAGTACCAAGGATATGGAAGAACACGCCTATGTCATTGATGCTATCCGGGAGAAACTGAACAATCTTACCGATTCGCTGGAATATCCCCCCAGACCGTTTATCAAGAAGTACGCCAATGTGCAGCATCTTTGCACACCGGTGACAGCTTCTCTGTCCGGCTCGATGAATGCAATCGATATTGTAGAGCAGCTTCATCCCACGCCTGCAGTCGGTGGTTATCCGGAACTGGACGCGTTATCACACATCCAGGAGCTCGAGCAAATTGAGCGCGGCTGGTATGCCGGTCCCATCGGATGGTACAATACCAACAACCGTGCAGAGTTTGCCGTTGCCATCCGAAGCGGGCTCATTCGCCGCAATCACGTTCGGTTTTTTGCCGGATGCGGCATTGTCGAGAATTCCGATCCCGACGCCGAATGGGAGGAGACTCGGATCAAGTTTCAACCAATGCAAAAAGCGCTTGAATATGCCATTGAGTGATCCCGCCAGTCTGTCGTTTTCCTGGAGTTTTCACCTGACCAACGCGTTCCGGCGGTGCGGTGTTTGCAATGCCTTCATCTCACCCGGATCCCGTTCCACCCCACTGACACTGGCGCTGGCGCATCATCCAGGTATCACTTGTCATTCGGTTTTGGACGAACGTTCTTCAGCTTTCATGGCACTCGGCGCGGGAAAACATTCCGGCACCCCCGCCCTGTTCGTCTGCACTTCCGGAACCGCCGTGGCCAACGCCTACCCGGCCGTTATCGAGGCCCGGATGTCGGCCACCCCCCTTATTGTGCTATCGGCCGACCGACCACCGAATTTACGAGCGATAGGGGCCTCGCAAACCATCGATCAGATCAAGATTTTCGGTGATTATCCGCTTTTCTCTTTTGATACCGGTGAACCGGTTGACTCCCCCGCAGATTTCGCACGACTCGGCCGGCTGGCAAATCAGGCATATGATCATGCCGCCACCGTCGGAGGCCCCGTCCACCTGAATTTGCCATTCCGCAAACCGCTGGAGCCGTCCAGAGATCAAATCCGGCGCTGTGTTGCGCACTATTGTCATTCCGAGTGTATTACTGTTGAATCCGAGAATGTGAGTATGAAATCCAATAATACCACTGTCAAGTCTGAAAATACCACCAGTATGACCGGAGATACCTTCTTGCATCCCCCCTTCACTCCGTCGGTTGCAATGTCCGGGGACTTGCAACCCATACCCCTGACATTGCAAAAAATGATCAATAATTCACGGCGACCGCTTGTTATTGCAGGGCCTGCCCTCCGGTTATCTGACCGATTAGGTATCACAAAAGTTCTTCGACAAGGCACAAGTCCAGACACCCGGCCTAATGTCCGGTCCTATTCCGCATTTTTTGACTGGTGCCGTCGCAGCCATATCCCGGTATTATCCGAAACCGGTGGCATTCCCGGCGGCATCACCCGACATCCATTTCTGCTGAAGCTCGGTACTGATGCCGATTCCCTTAAGCGCGGTACTGATGCTGATTTCCTTCAACCTGACCTTATTCTGCGCATTGGAGGCTCACCGGTCCATCAACCCACATTGAAAGCACTCCAAGCCTGGCAGGCCCCGCAAATCGTCTTTGGGGAACACCGTGACCAGCCCGACGCCACCCTTTCAGCAACACACCGGGTTTCCGGCCCTGCCCTGAACTACGACTGGAAATCGTTTCAGCCGAAATCATCCTTTGAAACGTATCATGAGGAATGGTGCCGGCTGGATGCGCAAGTTGCTTTGAAACAGCGCTCGCGGCTGGAAGCCGAAAAACAATTTGGTGACGGCCATGTCTACGCCCGACTGTTGCCACTGCTCAGGTCCGAGCCCGATCTACAGATTGTACTTTCCAACTCATTCGCCATACGTGACTATCCCCTTTTCAGTCCTGACGAGGACGCTTCCCGATTTCCGGTTCTCACCAACCGCGGAGCCAGCGGTATTGACGGAGTAACCTCTACGGCCATAGGAGCAGCACTTGCCGGTAAAAAATCGACCATACTGATTACCGGCGACCTGGCATTTCTCCACGACATCACCGCACTCAACAACCTGCATTCCCGGCGGCTGTCGTTGAAAATCGTGGTAGTCAACAACAAAGGCGGTATTATCTTCAGGATGTTGCCGTTTGAACATCGGGACGACATCTACAACGATTTTATAGAAACTCCGCAACAAGTCACCATACCCTATCTGGCCCGGGCACACGGAATAGCTTGCGAATCAGTCAACTCCGTTGACGGTCTTGAAAAAGCCTGGAACCGGCTCTCCGGTCATCTTGTAGGCATCCTGGAATGCCGGACCGATGCGGACGCCTCCATGCGTCTGCGAAGCACGCTCTGATATTTGGTCTTATTCATGATGCATGAATTGAACAACTACTAAAAAACTTATCGGATTACATAGTGTTAGCCATTGCCAAACATATTATTACATTAAATGATTTTCATTTACATTTGACGCACTACGGAAAGGAGCCAGACCTTCCCGATCTCTTGCTTCTGCATGGCTTTTTGGGAGCGGGTGATCAGTTCCGCCATTTGCTTCCAGAACTTTCGGAAATCACCAATCCTGTTACGGTGGATATCATACCAGATTCCGGTTTATTGTCCAGCCTCAAATCGAACACTTATTTAAGGGCAGGCACCGGTCTGATACCGGACCCCAATGCGATATCAGACCCCAATGCGATACCTGATCCCAATGCGATATCAGACCCCAATGCGATACCGGACCCCAATGCGACATCAGACTCCGATCCAAAACAAGATCACGAACCAAAATCGGAATTTGGTTCAGCTCCACGCACTGATCCGGTTCCAAAGCCCGATTTTAAACTGGAAGCCTCTCTTCTTACGGCTGGGCTACAAAAAGCCATTGCAAACTTCATCCGTCCCCGTATGTTCGTACTCGGTTACAGCATGGGTGCACGGCTTGCCCTTTCCTGGGCGGTTCAGTATCCGGATCATGTCTCAGGTCTCCTGTTGGAAAGCGGAACAGCGGGAATTGCAGATCCGGAAGCGAGAAAAGAGCGTCGGGCAGCCGATGCAATCCAGGCGGCTAAAATCAGGTCCGACTACCACGCGTTTCTGGAAGAATGGGAGCGAAATCCGTTGTTTATGGTTCTGGATCGAATCCAATCCCGGCCTCACATCCTGACCGATGCTTGTTCACACCTGAGAAGTATTCAGCAGCGGCAAAACCCCGACCAGATGGCCCGCTGGCTGACTGATTTCGGAACAGGATCCATGCCCCCGCTGCATGATGAATTGCAAAATATCACTTGCCCGGTTTTACTGATAACCGGTGAATCAGACCGGAAGTTCTGCGAAATCGCCGCCGAAATGGAGCCCCTGTTCCCGGATGCCTGCCACCGAACAGTCCCACAAGCCGCACATCGGGTTCATATAGACGCGCCGGATGCGTATCTTTCGCTGATTCAGGAATATTTATCGGATTGCGATCAGCCGGAAAAACCAGCCACTCCGCAATCCGGAATACTTTAATAGTTCCGAAAAAAAAAGATCCCTTACTCGAACCGACACCAATTCCGATCCTATAATGCGCCGGTCCTTCCGGTGTGAATTTTACTGACACCCTCTTCAATTTTTCTGCTTTTTAAACACTTCAACATTCTAAAAATACAATCGATTGCATCATGAACTGGAAAACCGTAAAAGATTTCGAAGACATCACCTTCAAAAAAGACGATGGCATCGCCAGGATCGCATTTAACCGGCCTGACGTGCGTAATGCATTCCGGCCCAAAACCATTTTCGAAATGTACGAAGCGTTCGCCGATGCTCGCGAGGATACCGAAATAGGAGCAGTGCTGCTGACCGGTGAAGGTCCGGCCAAAGACGGGAAATACGCCTTTTGTTCCGGTGGTGATCAGAAGATCCGGGGGGATGCAGGGTATGTTGGCGACGACGGAATTCCGAGACTGAATGTCCTGGATCTTCAACGGCTGATCCGTTCAATGCCGAAACCTGTCATCGCCCTGGTAGCGGGTTATGCTATCGGTGGAGGGCATGTCCTCCAAGTTATCTGTGATCTTACTATTGCTGCAGATAACGCTGTCTTTGGTCAGACCGGCCCGAAAGTCGGCAGTTTCGACGGCGGTTTCGGCTCAAGCTATCTGGCCAGTATCGTCGGGCAGAAAAAAGCGCGAGAGATATGGTATCTCTGCCGGCAGTACAATGCGGAGGAGGCAGAGAAAATGGGATTGGTGAACAAAGTCGTGCCGCTTGACCGGCTCGAAGAGGAAGGAATAGAATGGGCGCAGGAAATCTTGCAAAAGAGCCCGATCGCCATCCGTTGTCTGAAATCATCTTTCAATGCAGATATCGACGGCCAGGCGGGCATCCAGGAGCTGGCCGGCAATGCGACACTGCTCTACTACATGAGCGAAGAGGGCCAGGAAGGGAAAAACGCTTATGTGGAAAAGCGCAAGCCGAACTTCCGCAAATACCCGTGGCTGCCTTAAAAAGCCGGATCATTTACCTTCGTAACCAGGTGAGGTTTCTATTTTATCGGGTGTACCTCCGGCACTAACCTAGTTTCGTGCTCGGGAAACTAAATTCATGAGATCGGTGTCAATATAAACATGAATAATTCTGCAATAATAAAAAAACAGCAACCATGAAATACAAAAGCACGAATCAGTACGAATTCTCCAGATTTATAAGCTGCATTTTTGCCGCTACTTTATATATGAGCGCCACAACTCCCGTGCTTAATGCACAGGATCTGTATGAACCAACGGCCCTCATGCTTACCTGGCAATATGATCCTACGACTACGATGACCATCGACTGGCATACCGAACCCGATCACGAGGCAGATTGGACCATCTACTACAAACCTGTGGGCTCCGACGAATGGCAGGAAGCAATATCTTTCCCACATTTTTTCCCTTATTCGGATAGAGTCATACATCGTGTGGAATTGACCGGACTAGAACAGGATACGGATTATCGGTTTCGAGTTGGTGAATTTGAACGCGCCTATAAATTCCGGACGATGCCGGCGGAACTTAATGGAAATCGCCCATTGAGATTTGCCATAGGTGGTGATACGGACTCCTGGATCGGGTATCAGGGCCATCCTGACGGAAGAGTCAGTTTCGCAATGGGGGACTCACATGAAGGGGGAAATTTTTACACTATGAATAAAGCGGTCATGGAGTACGATCTGGATTTCGTAGCCTGGGGAGGCGACCTGGCTTATGCCGATGGAGGAAGAGCGCCTGACAGACTACCCGGTCGCTGGTATGGCTGGTTTGACGTAATTAAGCACTCACTTATTACGGAAGAAGGGCGTGTTATTCCTGTTATCGCCGCAATTGGTAATCATGAGGTGAAGCGTCATGTTCGTTCCATATGGCCAAAAGAGGAGACAGATGCATGGCGTTTAGCAAATGCACCCAAATATTATCATCTCTTCGCCTTTCCAGGTCTACCTGGCTATGATGTCCTCGACTTTGGAAACTACTTGAGTCTGTTCGCGCTTGACTCCGGTCATACCAACGAATTCGGTGGTACACAGCGCGATTGGCTGGAGAAGGAATTAAGGGAAAGGCAAAGACGTAATGTAGATTATATATATCCGTTTTATCATACGCCAGGATACCCATCGGTTCGGAGTTATGGAGGGAGTTCGGCTGTAAGTGTCCGGGAGCTTTGGATTCCCCTTTTTGAGAAGTACGGGGTGGAGGTCGCATTTGAAAACCACGATCATGCCTACAAACGTACTCATCCCATTCGAAATGAAGAAATCTCTGAAGACGGCATTGTCTACATTGGGGATGGTAACTGGGGAAAAACACCACGCGATGTCCACCATGTCGATGAAACCTGGTATTTAGCTCTTGCCGAGTCAGTAATCCATGGTATCATCGTGACACTCGACGGAAGTTCTCAGGATTTCCTGGTAATAGATAAAGAGGGCGAGATAGTTGATGAATACAGGATTCCCCATTAACCAAGTACATATTGAATTTTGCCGGTAAACGGATCCTTCTCAAAGCATTTGCATTTAATATTGCCAGCGATCAACATTTACCCGTTGTCATACGATATGGAGTGAATGATTTAAGGATGCATGTTCTTTTAATTTCGATAAAATCAACAGAACCATTCGTATTGAATGCTGGCCACGTAATATCGATCCCACAACCAATCCCGGAGGGCAATATGAAGACTGGCCGGTTATGATTCTCAAAGGCAACCCGAACACCGTGTCTTTCGAACAGGGGAACCCAGTTTTCCCGGATGCGCGTTTGTGTCCCTCCACTATACGAACGATGAGAGGGATATGCCGGCACATGGTATATGGGATAAATATGTGGGGTTCCCGCACGTTCACTGAGCACAGCCTCAAGCCATCCGGACTGAGCTCCGGTTATCGAACTGCTGTGATCGGAATCCAGTAGAACCACACTCATGTAGTCTGAAAAATCCAGCACTCCATAGGCCATTTCCTGACGGCCGGGAAATGCAAACAGATCAAAGAAATAGGTCGGTTTGTCATCCCATAGGTTATACTTTCTCATGAACTCCAACGCTTCCTCAACGGATAAATCCGATATTCGGCGCTCACCAAACAACTCGTGATTGCCAATAGCAACAACTACAGGCACCACCCGGCCATCATTACTGATCAGATGTTGCTTTATTCCATCAAACCATCCGTACCAATAGTGCACGCGCTCAGGGTCTCCGTTGGCGTAGGCCAGGTCTCCACCCCATAAAATAAAATCAGGGTCGTATGTCATGGCTACTTCGGTCATATCATGATTTTCATGAGAAGTGTCACCACCGGTTACAAAGGTAATCGGTTCATTCAAATCTGCAGGCATGGTTCTGAAATTATACTCTCTGGAATCTTCCCCAAAACGAAATCGATAAGACGTTGCAGGTTCCAGACGTCTCAGTTCAACGCGGTTGATTCTTCGATCCGAGTGTGGGAAGCCTCGATAGTTCCCAACGGTTTCAATCCATTCCTGATCTCCCACTTTTTTATAGTGCAAGATGACCGGTCGGTCACCGTGCTCCGGAGTTGTATGCCAGTCGATGATCATAGTCGTTGTCGGATCACTCTGCCAGGTCAAAAATATAGCCGCCGGATCAAAGGATTCCTCAGGTTGCACGAACCCAATTAAAGATGCCATTATCAATGTACCCATTAAAAAAGAGCCCGGTGCCCATCTTTTCTGATTACGATTTATTATCTGGTTTCGATTCATTATCTGGTTGCGGTTTATTGGGTGGAGCAGACACTTCACATCCCTCAATAGACACCATTCCAAGTTCTACCGGATTCCTGTCCTGATAAGGTTCATTCGCAAACTCTCCATACGTTTTGTTACCTTCTGTTGGATTTTCCACATCCTTAATGATTCCATAAATCTCGGAAAGCTTTGTCCATGGATAAATTGAATCAATGTAGTCATCAGGGATGTCATAATCATGGGCCGCCAATGTAAGTATTGCATATCCTTCTTCAAGATATCTGTCAACGGTTTGATGTGGGTCATACTGTTCAGTTCCCAACCCCGGGTGAGTATGAAATTCCGAGTCATAATTTTAAAGTTATCAAAAAAGAGTTAATGGCTTCTCCGGTTTCATTCAGGTTTAAATATATTCCGGCATATAGTTATATACCTGTCCAAATCATTGTAAAATATTGGTACTGTGTTGCTAAATGTTACACTGGCCTACGGTGCTTCAGTTCTAATTGCGAGATTATGATATTCACTGGCTGAAATCGCAACATATCCATTACCCGGTGGAGTGTCCGTCACCTGGCCATGATCACCACGTCCCCACCCCCATGCTGTAATGCTACCATCCTCACGCAAAGCGATACTGTGACCATAACCTACACCCAAAGCCACAAATCCACCATCATCAGGTGTATCGCTAACTTCATTTTGAAGGTCCCAACCCCATGCAGCGATGCTCCCGTCTTCCCGAAGGGCGAGACTGTGCCGGGCTCCAGCAGTAACAGCAACGAATCCGTTTCCCTCAGGGGTGTCATTAACCGACCCCAGTTGGTCATTCCCCCATGCATAAATACTTCCATCCGTCCTCAGCGCGAGACTATGAACGAGACCTGCTGAAACAGCTACATAATTACTTGATCGAGGCCTATCCAAAACATGGACATTATCCAGCGACCTGCCATAATCTCTTCCCCAGGCAACAATAGTTCCATCCTCTGTAAGAGCCAGGCTGTGATCAAAACTAGCGGAAATTGCCACAAAGTTATTTCCTGCTGGTACATTCTGCACATGATCAAGATGCTCCCATCCCCAGGCAACGATACTTCCATCATCGCGTAATGCAAGACTGTAATCAAATCCGGCCGAAATCGCCACGTAATTATTTCCGGATGGTGTATTACTTACTTGTCCTCCTGTGTCCCGGCCCCAGCTGACTATACTTCCGTCTTTTCTCAATGCAATATTGTGTCGATTACCGGCTGACACCTCTATAAAATCATCACCAGACGGCACATCGCTAACCTGGCCATCACTGTCCAAACCCCAGGCAACAATGGAACCGGCAGGTCTTTCCTGATCGGCAGTCCCTCTGCCACACGCGGAAATCATGAGTGTTGCCAGCAGAAACAATGATATGACAACAAAATAATGATACCTGATCATATTTCAACTTACTTATTAATTTATACAACGTAACATATTGAACTTCTGATACTTATGTTTATAATTCTGATCATAAAACAACTTAAATGACTGCCTAATATAGATGACCACCATATACCGATTTTCATTGTTTACAATCATTCTCATATACGTAATAAGAAAGCCCGCACAGTTTACATCTCCATGCGGGCTTTCTGAATGTTACCCGATGAGCTTCAAATTGCCATCGGGGTGGATAATGCTCATTTGATTAACATCATAGATCGGGTAAGAGTCCTCTCCCCGGCTTCCAGACGATAGATATAACTGCCGCTGGCCAATCTCGAAGCATCGAATTGCACCTGATGACGGCCGGCACTTTGCGTTTCGTTGACCAGTGCTGCCACGCGCTGCCCCACCACATTATAAACGTGTAAGGTAA
>SLQC01000278.1 GCA_007131625.1 Balneolales bacterium
AAGGTCGATATATTAATTAATAGATCTAAAGCTGTTGGTCAATGAGCAGCGGCTTGGCGGTTTGCCGTTTAAAAGCCGCTGACTTCACTCCGCAACGTTTTCAGCTCCTGAACTTCCGGCCAAAGGGTGAGGGCCGTTTTCACCATAAAATCCACTTCGTCGTTGAGCACAGGATAAAAATGTTCGTTACCCCACACCTGGCGGGCAAGATCTGCTTTCATAAAACCAAATGGAGATGGAAGTTGCTCTTCCAGCATGGTTTCATTCATGTAAAGCTTACTTTCTTTGAAGTGGGCGGTGGTAACCGTATCAGCAACAACGAGTCCACTATCTTTCAGCCGCTGTACAATATCATTTTTCTGATCGTCGGACCAGGAAAAGTCGGAGCGGAATTGATCAAACCGGTCTTCCCATTCGGAACGGAACTCAGAGCCCCGGCGATCGATAAAGTCACGCACAAATGTGGAACCCACGTTGTTGCGACGCATCAATGCAAAGAGTTCGTTGGTCAAATCGAGATCGACGATATGATCCGGCACTACGCCGCCGCCGCCGTAGACAATCCGGCCGGCGCTGGTTTTGTAACGAAGTGAATCGGGTACATTGCGGATGAACTCACTGACATCACCGGTAGCGCTATCGTCGCGGGAGTAAATTTCGTAAGCGTAACTTTCACGGCCGTCGTGGAAAGGTTTCTGGATCTCGCGTCCGCTCGGTGTGAGATAGCGGGAAATGGTGATCCGGATATTGCTTTTATCGGGAAGCTCATACTGTTGCTGGACCAGTCCTTTGCCGAACGTACGACGACCGACAACGAGTCCACGATCATGATCCTGAATGGCACCGCTCACAATTTCACTTCCGGAAGCGGATCCCTCATCGACCAGTACAATCAGTGGGATCTCCCGGTATGGGCCGTTGTAACGCGCCCGGTATTCCGACGTAAAGCGAGCGTGCCTGCTTTGGGTGGCGACCAGACTTGTGCCTCTTGGGAAAAAGTCATTGGTCATTCGGACCGCCTGTTCCAGATAGCCTCCGGGATTGCCGCGGAGGTCGAGTACCAGCCGTTCCATACCCAGATTGCGCAAGTCCCGCATCGCTTTGGTAAACTCCTCATGCGTTGTTGCCGCAAACCGGTTTACGCGAATATAACCGGTTTTTTCATCCAGCATATAGGAGCTGTCAAGGGTGTACAGTGGAATTTCGTCGCGAGTTATTTCAAAATCGAGCAAGTCGCTGTTTCCCGGTCGCAGGATACCGACGGTGACTTTCGTGTCTTTGGGACCCCGCAGGCTTCGTACAACATCCTGTTCGTCAAAACCGACAGACGATTTTCCATCGATTTCAACAATACGATCTCCGGAGAGGATGCCGAGCTGCTCGCTGGGGCCGCCTGATATTGCGGAAATAACGGTAATAGTGTCGTCAAGCACCTGAAATTGAATACCGATTCCTTCAAATTTACCGGAGAATTCATCCTGTATGCGCTCGCTTATTTCGGGCCGGATGTACACAGAGTGGGGATCAAGCGGTCGGAACATCGCGTTGATCGCATCTTCCATGCGTTTGTCCATATCCTCCTTATCCCCTGACTGATTGTCCAGAAAGAGGTACGCTCTTTCAAATTTGTCATACGACTGTCTCTGCGAGGTGATTTCAAGATCGGTGAAATTCGTGTCCAGCGGGGTGCCGGAGATGTCGAGGGTCGTATCAGATAAATTTCTTACAAACCCTCTCATACTGTTTGCAAATAACTCCTGAATACTGATTTTGTCGACATGGTTTTCAATGATCTTGGTCTGGACTTCAAGATATTTCCGTAGATTCACTTCCTGGCTGTTTTTTCCGGTAGCAATGCGGTCAACACCGGTTATGTACAGAAAAGAGAGAACCAGAATAGAGATTATGGAGGGTGTGACAAAACGTTTCAAACTCATTATCTGTGTATTGGTATAGATTTATAAAGTTTAGATTCAGAATAAGTAACGACCATCTGAAAACAATTGTTATTTCATGTTTTGGAAATGTACAAATTTCTAAGGACACATGGAGCAACCATGAAAATTACCATAAAATATTGTGCCTTGATCATTTGCCATGCTGTCTATGGATGTTACCGATGATAATAACAAACTCTGTTTTTCTATACAATCATTCGGTTGATATCATTCCGGGAAGCGACTATCCAAAGTCAGGTACACCACACCGTCGTCAGAAATAAATCAGAGTATGTAATGACTGAGGTCCTTGTTACGTGTGAGTTTGTCCAGTTGTTTGTTGACATATTCTTTATCGACAACGATCTTGCCGCTGCTAATATCGTCAGGTATCGCAAACTGCAGCTCTTCCAGAACTGTTGAGAGAATGGTGTGCAGGCGTCTGGCACCGATGTTTTCCACCGATGAATTTACTTCGGCGGCCACATGAGCGATCTCTTTTACCGCTTCGTCGGTAAACTCCAGATCAACTCCCTCGCTCTTCAGCATGGCGATATACTGTTTGGTCAGTGCGTTTTTCGGACGGGTAAGGATGTTGTAAAAATCCTCTTCGGTCAGAGAGTCCATCTCCACACGGATCGGGAAGCGGCCCTGTAATTCGGGAATGAGGTCAGACGGTTTGGCATTATGAAAAGCGCCGGAAGCGATGAAAAGAATGTGATCAGTCTTTACCAGTCCGTACTTGGTGGACACGTTGGACCCCTCAACGATTGGCAGCATGTCACGCTGAACACCTTGTCTGCTGACATCCGGACCGCCACGGCCGTCACCGGTGGAGCCGGCCGCTACTTTGTCGATCTCGTCGATGAATACGATTCCGGTATTCTGAACTCGATCGATAGCTTCCTGTGTAGCGGTTTCGTGATCGATCAGTTTTTCCGTCTCTTCGCCCAGCAGTATCGGTCGGGCGTCGCTGATCTTCATCTGTCTTTTTTTGGCGCGGCCTTTAGTCAGATTACCAAGCATGTCCTGCAGATTCACACCCATCTCTTCCATTCCACCGGGTCCAAAAATCTGCATCATGGGATTTTGCCCGGACGGCTGCACACTGATCTCGATTTTCCGGTCTTCCAGTTCACCATTACGCAATTTCTCGCGAAATTTTTCACGCGTTCGGTGATTCAGTTCATCGTCGGTTGCATCTGCCGGATCAAAAGAGGTGTCGGAAGACTGGAACCCGGTCCGCGAGGTGTTCTGCGGTTTTTTTATCGGTGGAATCAGCAGGTCCAGAATGCGCTCTTCCACCAGCTCTGCCGCTTTTTTCATCACTCGCTGCTGCATTTCCGATTTCACCATGGAGACGGCGATATCGGCAAGATCACGAATCATGGATTCGACATCCCGGCCGACATATCCAACTTCGGTGTATTTGGAAGCCTCCACTTTAACAAAAGGTGCTCCAGCCAGCCGTGCCAACCTGCGGGCGATTTCGGTTTTACCAACCCCGGTGGGACCGATCAGAATAATGTTGTTCGGTACGATTTCATCACGGATCGATTCATCGGAATTGAGACGGCGCCAACGGTTGCGAAGTGCGATGGAAACCGATTTTTTGGCTTCACCCTGACCGATGATATAGGTGTCGAGGGCGGCAACTATTTGCCGTGGTGTCAGGTCGTGATCAGGTGTTATGGGATTCTGTTCACTCAAGGTCTAGCAGGGTTAGGTTGTGATTGGTATAAATACAGATATCGGCTGCTATATTGAGGGACTCTTCCACCATTTTACGAGCAGAAAGGTCGGGTGCGTGAATTTTAAGTGCTCGTGCAGCAGCCTGTGCGTAGGACCCACCGCTTCCGATGGCCAGAATGTGATCATCGGGTTCGATGACATCTCCCTGGCCCGATATCAACAGGCCGCGCTCCTTGTTCATCACCACAAGCAGCGCCTCCAGACGGCGCAAGTACCGGTCGCTGCGCCATTCTTTGGCGAGTTCGACAGCGGCGCGCTCGATCGTGCCGTTGTACTGGTTGAGTTTGTCCTCAAATCGCTCGAAAAGGGTAAAAGAATCTGCAGTTGAACCGGCAAATCCGGCCAGTACCTGTTTGTTGTAGAGAAAACGGACTTTTTGAACATTCGCTTTCATCACAACTTTATCGAGCGTTGCCTGGCCGTCGCCGCCGATGCACGATTTTCCGTTGTGAATAATGCCAAGTACTGTTGTTGCATCCAGTTTAAAAGACATAGGTGCTACTCCCGGGATTCATGTATCTTCTTGTTGTTAACGTCGTCATCGTCACTGTCGGATGCAGAACCGGTTTGATTGCTAACCGGTTTTTCGGGTTTGTTGCTGTCCGAGTCGTTGGCTTGAACATTTACCGGTTTGTCGGATTTCGTTGAAGTTGAGTCACCGTCTGATTTTACTGCGACTTTTTTTTCCTTTTCGAGCCGGTGTTGACGCGCAACCTCGATCGCAGACGGAAGATGTGAATTGTCCTCCTGTTCAGGGTGCTGCTTGTTGTCTATCTGTCTATCCTGGCCTGACTGTTTATCCTTATCCATATCTACTCTCTGATCCTGCCCGGATAGCTTATCCTTATCTTCCTGTTGCAGTTTTTCACTGGTGGCGTTGCGGTTACCGGATTGTTCTGTGGAAGATTTCGGTACTCCGCTAACGTTCTCCGGTTGAACTGTGTTGTCCGGGTCATCGGATGGTTTCGATGATTTGTAGTATTTGGCTTTTGCGCTGGCACGTTTGTCCTGTGTTGGACCGGTATTAGGTTTGCGTACCGGCGGCCTGGATTTGTTGTTTCCGGAATTGGAGGAATCGCCACTATTCTGTTTTTGTTTGTCTTTAGACTCAGCCGGTTTACTCTTTTGGGGCCCGGAGGATCGGCTCGATGAAGTGGATGGTCGGGAACTCTGCCGACCATGACTTTTTCCGGATGTCTTGCGCTCTTCTTTCTTATAATAATCGAATTCGGAATCATCTTTCTTTTTATCGCCGGATTTACTATCCCGCAGGTCGGTTTCACTGATTGCTTTTTCAAGCGGTTGATCGTTCAGGATGGTATCGGTGATATCAATTTCCGAATTGGGAAGCATGAACTTGTAGTCGTTCATAGAGAGCGTTTCATCGGCCAGGAGCTGTATGTTCATCCTGTAGGTGAATAGCCATTTAAATCGTTGCCCGAGCCATCCTTTTTGCATCATTGATCGCAGATAGGGGTTCAGGTGCAGATCGAGTGATAAGTGGCCTTTGTAGTTATATTTGAATTTGGTCAGCCACCCTTCGATATCGGCCACAATGGTGTTTTGGGATACGATACTGCCGGAACCACCGCACATGGGGCATACTTTGGAAACCGATTTGACTACACTGGGCCGGATGCGCTGGCGTGTAATCTGGACCAATCCGAAATCACTCATCGGCAGTATATTGTTTTTGGCCCGGTCTTTTCGGAACTCCCGCTTCAGTTCGTCGTAGACTTTTTTCCGGTTCGCGTCTTCCCGCAGGTCGATGAAGTCGACAACGATGATCCCGCCGATATCGCGGAGCCGCAGTTGTTTGGCGATTTCTCTGGCCGATTCAAGGTTCGTTTTCAGCGAATTTTCTTCTTGTTCTCGTTTGGCTGCATAGCGCCCGGAGTTAACATCCACAACATACATTGCTTCGGTTTGTTCAAAAATGAGATAGCCGCCGCTGGGCATTTTTACTCTCGGACTGAAGACCGAATCGACGTCTTTGGATATCTTCATGTAATCAAAAATGTGTTCTGATCCTTTGTAAAGCTCGATATTGGGGACCATGTTGGGTGCAACCCGGGAGATGTACGACTTGATCGACCGGTAAATTTTTGCGTCATCAATCAATATTCTGCTGAAATCCTTGGCGAAGAGATCCCGTACCAGGCTCTCGGTGATATCCATATCCTGATGAAGCAGGGCTGGTGGCTTGGCATCTTGCAGTTTTTCGAGGATGGCGTTCCATTTGTCCAGTACATCCTTTAGATCGGCATGAAGGGCTTCGTCAGACTGTCCTTCGGCCAGGGTACGCACGATTACTCCGAAGCCGTCGGGAAGAACAGAGGAGATGCAGGTTCGCAGCCGTCGTCGTTCTTTATGACTGCGTATTCGTTTGGAAACAGCGACATATTCTCCCATGGGGATAAGAACCAGAAAACGTCCAGCAACGGTGATGTTGGTTGACACCCGCGGTCCTTTGGATCCTATCGGCTCTTTGACTATCTGTACAAGCACTTTCTGCTTTGGTGCCAACAAGGCTCCAGCCCGATTCTGGTCTTCAGTGATCGTTCCATTTCCGGAACCCCGGGAGTCGGGTATTTTCGAAGACTGTTTGGCTTTGGAAGGGAGGGCTTCTTTGCCATTGAGCATGATGAGATAGTTCTCAAGATGCTCTCCGGTGTCGGAAAAGTGCAGAAATGCATCCTTCTGTGTACCCATATTGATGAAAGAGGCACGAATGCCAGCCATCACCTTATGTACTTCAGCGAGATAAATATTACCAACGGTTCGTTGATTCTCAGGGGATTCTATGAATAATTGGGCTAATTCACTGTTCTCAATCAGGGCTACGCGGGTCTGGTTGGCAGCCGCATGGATTATGATTTGGTTTTTCATGGGGATTCCAGGTTGAAAAGCAGAAGACGCAGGAATCAAAGACCAAATCTCTGATTGGAAGGATCAATAGGTTTCTGTAGGTAGAAAAGGTCAATGGTATTGTATTATTTGACTCGTACATTTCGTTCTGCTTTGAATATAATTCCTTAATTAACTTTTTTATAAAGTTCATCTTTCAGGATTGCTCCGGCATGTGGAAATTCAGGTAAATCAGTTTCCAATCACTCCGGCATATGTTCCAATCAGAGATCACTGAGAAGATGATGCAAGAAAAATTACTATAGTGTGTATCTAAATGCGTGGTATCGGAATGGCAACGGCCGGATAATCTATCTGATGAATCATGACTCCATCACACCGGTACCGTGTTGTTTTTTATCATCCGATACATTAATTGCCAATATAGTGTAAAAAATGGAATAAAGACAGTATCGGTTGTCGGCTGATTTCAATGCTTTCAACGGCTTCCGGAAATTAAGTGACAGGCAGCCCTTGATGGTGAACCTGATCTTATTGGCAGTTAGTTGCAAAAATGCATGTTATAACAGGACAAATTTCGACGAAGGCCTGGTCTCATTTATTCATACCCCTTCATGGGCAAAGAGCTCTCCAGCCATCTCAGATTGAATTTATAGTGTAAACGGCTTGAGATCAGATGAATTATCCCGTCAGGAGCTTGGGAAGCGGCTAAATATCCCTGATATTCAGCATTATCATAGGTAGCTTTAAACGGTGCTGTCGGGCCACCAATATGTCGTGCGAAATACTCCTCACCGTCTGCAGGTGTTACAAGTTTCCGCACAGGCCAGGTTTCACCTTCATCGTAAGATAATGCTGTAAATAGCCCGTACCCGCGATATTCATTGCCATTTTCATCTTTGAATTTCAAACCTTTTTCACGAGGCTCATTTCTATCATCCGTAAAGGAGGCGTAAAGGATCGGGCCTTCGTTCAGTCTGATGAGTACCGGACGCTGTCCGCTGCCAGTTGGTGGAAATGGACTTGCAGTATAAGCCCAGGTCTTTCCCATATCACTGGAAATACTCATTGGGCTTCGACCGTCTATATTTTGTCCGCGTCCTATTGCCATCAGCCTCCCATCATCCAGCTCTACTACGCCTGCATGAATTCCTTTAATTGTACCCCCCGGATCCGTCCAGGTCTCTCCATCATCTCTGCTTATATGGAGGGCTGTACCACCTGGATTCGAGTCGGCCGTTACAATAATCGCTCCATCACTGGTCTTGAAGGCTCCATCGATTACCTGATGACGTGAATGGTGCTCCGGACCAATCAATTGTGCTTTCGACCAGGTTGCACCGTTATCCGTGCTTTTTCTCATTACCATTCCAAGTATATGATGAATCTCTGCACTGGCAGAGAGACCATTGAAATGATAGAGGGTGCCGTCACTGTCAGTGAACAGATCCGGACCATGGAGATTCCTGCCAGGTATCCGAAAAAACTCTGAAGCAGTATCCCATTCTTTTTCACCTGCCCGTAATCGTGCACCGACAATCGCCAACTCGCGTCCGCGTTCGGAATTCATCGCATGCCAGACGGCCAGCAAATCACCATTATCCAGGATAGTGAGTGCCGGACAATGGGACATGAAATTATTGTATGGTGCTTCCTCCGGCATATTTATATAAGAAACAGGGCCTGCAAAGTGTGGAATTTCCGGGTCGGGCTGTTTGGACCAGTCATAAGAATCCGGTGATACATTTTGAGACCAAACAGGAGGCTTCCTTTCTGTAAGTGGCTGATTTTCCGGCATTTCTCCTTTTACTACCCTAAAACCAATCAGCCAGTGTTTATTTTCGGCAAGAGTTCCCATGCGATTAGCACTGCGCAGATATCGCAATGCCGTATTATGACTTCCGCCACGGGTAACTTTACTATCCCCATCCTTGTAACCTACCGGATCGATCTGAAAACCTTCAACATAGGGACCATACCAGTCCAGCGTCCACTCTTCTACAAGGCCGTGCATATCGTGTAGACCCCAGAGATTGGCCGGAGTTTGGCCAACATGCAAAGGAACTGGTACCGGACGTGTCTCGTCAACCTGGTGTCGATGGAACGCTTCAGGCAGCTCGTCTCCAGTAAAAAATTCAGTAGTAGTGCCCGCTCTTGCCGCGTATTCCCATTCAGCTTCAGTTGCAAGACGATACGTTTCACCTTCTTTCTCACTAAGCCATTCTGTAAAGGCAGCGGCTTCTTCCCAGTTCACAAACAGTACAGCTTCGTCATCCTCCTTTGAAAAACCCCACTCCCCGCGATATTTTTTGTGCCCCGGATCAAATTTTTCATATTGTGCATTAGTTACCGGTGTTGAACTCATATAAAAAGGCTGAGTGATATTTACGGTATGCACAGGTCGCTCATCGAAGAAAAGGATTTCATTGCTCACGTCACTGCCCCGCTCATAGATTCCCGGCTCAATCCGTACCATCTCCATGCCAAGTGAATTGATGCTTCGATCCTGACTGAAAGCAGCCGTGTTAATTATAATCATCCCAGGGACGAAAATGATGGTCAGACCATACATCCAGGTTGTTTTCATTTTACAAACTATCCTTTTATGCAAATATGTCAAGGAATTTTGTGAAAGCAATAATAAAATCATGTATTAAGTAACTGTTATCAACTTATTAGTGTAACATGTTTTAGTGGTTCTTGAACTCAATATCTGAGGAAGAATCAACGGCTCGGGGTGCCGGAACCTGTCAGGTGATCTTCTGCATCAGGGTAAACCGGATATTTGCGCTACTCGGTGACCCGGCGGATATCAGCACCGACTGCATTAAGCTTATTTTCCAGGGTCTCATAGCCCCGGTCGAGATGATAGACCCGCAACACCTCGGTTTCACCATCGGCGACAAGTCCGGCCATTACGAGACTCACGCTTGCCCGAAGATCGGTGCTCATAACAGATGCCCCTTTCAAAAGTGATTTCCCGATAATGTCAGCCTGATTGTCATGCTGCGTCACATTCGCGCCCAGCCGTATGAGTTCCGGAACATAGCTGAATCGGTCGGGATAAATATGATCGGTGACGGTGGACGAACCGTCGGCCTGTGTCATCATCGTGGCCCATTGCGCTTGCAAATCGGTTGGAAATCCGGGGTAGATTGCCGTTTCGACAGATACCGATGGAAGGGTGTTGCCGGATTGCACCCGGATGGTGTCGGCACCGATCTCCAGCCCGGTCTGCAATTTTGAGAAGGTCTCCGTAAAGGTTCCGAGATCTCTTTCCATTGTGTTTTTCAGGGTGATATCTGATCCTGGAAGCATTGCGGCCGCTATCATGAAAGTACCGGTCTCAATTCGGTCAGGGATATTATCCATTTCCCCGGACGAAATGGAGTCGACCCCCTCGATGGTAAGGAGGGATGTTCCGGTACCGTCTATTCGGGCACCGAGACGGTTCAGGTTTTCGCACAGATTGACCACATCGGGTTCCATTGCGGCATTGCGGATGACCGATGTTCCACGTGCCCTGACAGCCGCCAGCAACAGATTGACAGTTGCACCGACGCTGCTCGGATTCATCTCGAATGATCCGCCCGGAAGGCGTCCGTTCGGTGCTTTTGCGATTACATATCCCTGATCCATCGATATCTCCGCGCCCAGTGCCTGCAGGCCTTCCAGGTGAAGGTTGACCGGACGTGGCCCCCAGGCGCATCCGCCCGGAAGCGAAACTCTGGCATACCCCACTGATCCCAGAAGAGCTCCTGCCATATAAAAAGACGCCCTCATTTTTCGGACCAGATCATACGGCGATTCGTAATGATATAAACCGGTCGGGTCGACTATTAGTCTTTTTCTGATCTCGTCGAATTCCACCCGTGTACCAGTCACACGAATGACGTTGTTAAAGGTGTAGATATCATTGAGCAGCGGGATATTGGTGATGGTGACCGGTCCATCGGCCAGAAGCCCGGCCGCCATAAGCGGAAGAGCTGCATTTTTGGAACCGCTGATGGGAAGGGTGCCTTTAAGCGGGTTTCCGCCTTGAATTACAAATTTATCCAATGGTAAGTAAGATGACTTGGAGTGATGATTATTGCAGAATGACGGTCACTTGCGGGTGATGGTCAGATGTTCGGGAATTCAGATTGTCAGGTACTCACAAAAGTTTATATATGGCGGTTAAGAGCATTTAATCCCTCCCGGGTTGCCCGGTAAAAAAAAGATTCGGGGTGATCGTTGTCAAAATGTCGGACTTTTTGGCTAATATTGCCATCGGGACCTTCGTAGACTTCTATCATATTGAGGTGGGACAGAGAGATCAGATCGTCTCTGATCTCACCGAAAGAGAGCCCGGTTTCCGCATGAATGTGGCTGTAAGATTCTACATAGATCAGAGATTCCAGTATCAGGCGCTGGCTTGTTGTGATTTTTCCCATGGTCATTTGAGTTGAATATCTCCGTAGGTGATAAGGTTGAAGCGATTGTCGTAGATAAAGAGCCGGTGCAGTCCGTTATTGACCTGGCGTGCGCTGTTATAGTTGTTGCGGTACCCGAAATAGGCCGGATTAATGGTGAAAACCAGCAGACCAAAATCGAGGGGAGACTTATGGTGCCGATACAATGTGCGTTGCGTCCGGTCATCGAACATATCGTAATATCCGACTGCATGCAACCCGTTGACGGTGCCGACCTCGGTAATTAAAAGCTCGATCCGCACATGTTCGCCATGTGTGGGATTCGGAAATGGCGGCACCTCGACCTCGACAAAACCCTGGAACATAGGCCCGATCTGCCAGTCATTTTCGTCTGTCTGCACCACCCGACCGTCCGGAGTGGTTTCAGTGAAATTGCTCGGGATCCGATAAGCTTGTTGCTCAAATTCGATCTGATCATGGCTCCGGCTGCACCCTGAAGTGAGAAATAGTGTAATTCCCACCGCAATAATGAAGATCGATTTCAAAGGATTTCGTATGTTGTAGGTGTACAAATGAATCATAACGGAACGGGCCCGCACAGGATTTTTTTGACGCTGTCTTTCATATGTTTAAAATTTTTGATTTATAGGGTCACATGGAGCTTCCATGGCAACAACCAGGCTCGTGTGCGTTAAATAATTTGCATGGAAGTTTCGTATTAGAACAGATAGTTTGAAAATTCGGCACTGAACAGGGCCATGATAAAACTTTTAAAATAACGAATTATGCTGGAAGTAATTGGCATTACCAACTGTAATACAATAAAAAAAACAAAAGACTGGCTTTCGCAGCAAGATATTGAATATTCTTTCCGGGATGTGAAGAAGGAGCCGCTGACACCCAACGAACTGGCCGATCTGGTGATGAAAGCAGGGCTCGAATCCCTGACCAATCGCCGCGGAAGAAAATGGAAGATGCTTGGTTTATCTGACAAGGAGTTGACTGACAATGACCTTTTTGAGGTATTGCTTGAGCATCAGACCATGATCAAACGCCCGGTACTTCGCAATGGTGAAGCGGTGCTGGTCGGTTTTGATGAAGACGCCATAATGCGGTTTCTTGAGGAGGATACCTGATGCGCATAGTTGCGACAACTCTCGTATTGCTGTTGTTCGGGTGGTGTGCCGGATCCGGTCAGGTCCCGGCACATTTATCGGGCGTCGGGGGGAGAACTTCTTCAAGCAGTCCGCCAGGTATTCAGCAACTCAAGGAGGTGAATGAGCGGTTTACCTACGAGGTCCGCTACGGATTTCTCCGGCTGGGAAATGTCCAGGTTTATCTGAAAGGAGATACAATTTATCACGACACCGAAGCGATTCATGTGGTTACCGAAATGGTGTCGAATCGCCGGATACCTCTTATTGGATACAAGGAAACGCATTATCACAACTTCTTGGCGTGGAACGACACGATACCGTACGGCTTGCGGTTCTGGCAGAACAGCCTGCACCATGAGATGGAAGAACGATATGTGTATGATTTTGATTATAACGCCGGCAAAGTGTTCAGTTTTGAAGAGGGCGAACCGGTCGATACGTTGGAATTGGATCGCCCGGCCGACAGTGGACCGGCCGTCATGTATTATTCGCGTCTGTTTGCTGGAACAGATCGCCATACCAGCTATCCGATCTACATTGACCATGAAAAATCACAGGTCCGTATGCATTTTACAAGCCAAAAGGAGTCATACAATTCGCCCGCTTTTCCCGATGAAGATGTCAAAGCCTACTACATGTCCGGTAATGCCGAGTTTGAAGGGCCATTCGGTTTTTCCGGCGATTTCACCGCTTATTTTAAAGATGACATTTTACGGATACCGCTCGAAGCCCGGGTGAGTATTTGGCTGGGAAGTGTGCGGGTCCGGCTGGTTGAATACGAGCGGCTGGATTAAGGATTTTATAAAAAGACACATACTCACTCTTTTTAAAACTAATGCGAATTTATTTTAAAAAACTGTCCCATGCCGGGTCATTAAAACTGCCTTCATACGCCACTCCGGATTCCTCCGGCATGGATCTCCGTGCGGCGCTGGTATCGCCCGTTGTGCTGGAACCGGGGCGGAGGATGCTTATTCCTACCGGACTGCAAATGGCCTTGCCTTCCGGATATGAGGCGCAGATCCGCCCCCGGAGCGGATTGGCATACAAACATGGCATTACGATGCTAAACACCCCGGGTACCATCGACGCCGACTATCGCGGTGAAGTCAAGGTTCTGGCGGTAAATCTGGGAGATGAGCCGTTTGAAATCCGGCACGGAGACCGCATCGCACAGATGGTGATTGCGCCGGTGATACAGGCCGAAACACGGGAAGTCGACGTGCTACCCGGCTCCGAAAGGGGTGAAGGTGGATTTGGAAGCACTGGAAAATCGTGAGCAAACTCGGTTCATATTTCAATGTCATTCGTTATAACCATCAGTTCCGCAGGGTCTGGCTGAGCCAGATAATCTCCAACTTCGGTGATTGGTTCGGGGTGTTGGCGGTGTTTACACTGGTGCTGTCCTACTCGGAATCGGAATTTCTGCTCGGAATGGTCATCGTCATCAAGTTTCTGGCTTTCGCCGCGATGTCACCATTTGCCGGATATGTAGCCGACCGGTTTGACCGACGTACGGTCATGATCGCTTGTGATTTCGGGCGAGGAGCGGTGGTGCTCTGTTTCCTTTTTGTGACGGATGCCTCTATGATCTGGCTGGTCTATGTGCTGACAGCCATGCAGATGGGGTTTGCGGCGGTATTTGAACCCGCCAAACAGGCATCCATCCCGAATATCACATCGGGGGACGAACTGGTTAGGGCCAACATTATCTCAAATCTTTCATGGAGCATTATTTTTACCATTGGTATGGGCCTTGGTGGATTGGCGACTGCGTGGCTCGGCACTGATGCGGTGTTTGTCATAAATGGTACGGGATACATTTTATCAACCTGGTTTCTGTTTCGGGCAACCATCCCGCACCGGCGCGACGATGAGACTATGGAATCACTAAGCAATCCGATACGTGGAATCAAGGACGGGTACGCCTTTTTATTTGCCAACTCTCACATTCTGCGGCCTGCCCTGGCCAAGGGAACCATTACGTTTTTTCTCGGGGCGATGGTCTATCTGCTGATTCTGGTGTCCGAGGAGCTGTTGATGATGGGGAGTATCGGGTTGGGATTGCTTTATTCCAGCCGGGGGTTCGGGACGGCGGTTGGACCTGTCCTGGTGCGGCGGTATTTCAGTGATGAGCGCAAGTGGGTGACTTTGATGGGATTGGCGATGATCTCCGCAGGATCATTTTATCTGGTAGTGGGGATGATGGAAGTGCTGTGGGTGATGGTGATTCTGGTTTTTCTGGCACATTGCGGATCCGGAGCAAACTGGGTAATGAGTACTGTTTTGTTGCAGAAACGCTCGCCCGATGAATTTCGCGGCCGCATTTTCGGTTCAGAATGGCTTATGTTCACGTTTACTCAGGCCATTTCGGTGACCGGAGTGTCGATGATCATGGAGTTCGAACTGTTAACATTGCAGCAGGCGCTACTGATTTATGCGTCGGGACTGATTGTCAGCGGGGTAATCTGGTTGTTGCTGGTTGCCCGGAAAGAGGTGCGCTGGCACCGGTATCATGCCGCACAAGACTGGCGAAAGGAGATGCGTGAGCATCAGTTGCTGCATCCACCGGAGTGAGATATGGTGAAACAGCCATGACAGGTTTACTATGAAATTGTATTATGTACAACCCGTTATCGCGATTCGACGATTTCCGAGATGAGACTGTCTGCATTTTTGACTGTTTCTTTAACACTTCTGAGAAGGAGATCTCTTCGCCCGGGCGGCTTGTTCTGCTGATAACCGCCGGCAAGCTCCCAAATGAACACTCCACCCAGCTGTTGTTTCAAAGCGTATTTGATTTTCTTTTCAACGGCTTTTTCCTCTTCGAACGAGATAAAAAGATCATCGGAGGACCCGGGGCGGTCAATACTTAAATAGGCGGCCTGGGCATCCTCATCCCAGTGGAAATATTCCGGTTCGTAGTATTTGTCCATAATTTCATGGTAGGGGACATTGTCGGTGACAACCGGTGCATTTCTCCAACGTTGATTCGGACGGGTTACACCACCGGTATCGGTTCCGCTGCCTCCTTGCCAGACATAACCGTAGAAATCGATACCGTCGAATCCCCATTCTTGCATGACTGAGATAATGTTCTCCACGAATGTCTGACGATTTTCCGGAGAGATAGCGTTTGAGAATCCCTTATGATTTCCCCAGCCTCCAATGCTGTAAAGTACATAGGTTTCGGCATTGTGTACCGCTTTGACGATAGCATTGACACGGTCAGGACCCATATTTTGATACGGTCTGATCTCCGCCAGAGGGAGCATAGTGATTCCAGGCACCGAAATACGCTCCAACCCAAATATCGGAATCGGAGAGCCATCGAGGTGCCGGATATCCATCCAGATTATGGTCCGGTTCGATGCTGTCACAACCGGAACAGTCTGTAAGTGTAGCAATCCAAAGAAGGCATAGGGTGACAAGTTGTTTAACCAATTGCAAATTATGGGATTACAATGGAATCGGATTTCGCGTTTGGGACTAAAAAAATAGTGTAATTTTATTACATGCCGGGTCGGGAGGGGGGCGGTGGTAGTCCGGTATCTTTGTCACCACTACTACCACCGCCAACAAGCATAACCCCTATCAAAACCCCTGCGCTCAGTAAAATTGCTGTACCCGATACATAAACCCAATTTCTATTGGGCTGACGATCCGGTTGCACCGTGACGGCAAACTGGATCTGGTTACGTTCCAGCCCCTGCGGGAAATCCCGTAGTACATCCCAGACAATTTCCTTCTCACGGCCAGGTGCTATGTTCGAACCCACATCACCACTGACAGATTCGGGATCGATTGCATACCGGCCAGCATCTTCGAGATCAAGTAGCAAGTGAACATGATACAGGGACTCTTTGGATGTTGCGATCAGATCGTATGTTATGTGAACGAACTCATTCTGTTGTGTGAAACTGACATTTTCAAGCGACGTGGTATTTAAGCTGTCATTTTTAAACAAGCTTGTAGATGAGCAGGAAAACAACAGAAATGCAATTACGGCGATAATAATTTTGTTAATATTTGGCATAGATCACTTTGTCTTTTGTCATAGGTGTCAGTTTGGGTCGAGTGAAAGGGATTTCACTGAAATCAACCCGGAATTTCTTCAATTTCAAGTCGCATGCAGCTCTAAGGGACTCGATCCGTTCACAGATTTCTGAGTTCAATTGATCTCCGGACAGGAAGTGTCTCTGGATTCCATACTTTCTGATCAGGTGTTCCAGTTTCCAGTGACCACCGAAGACGGGAAGCCCATTGATATGCTTTCCTTCAATTTCCGGATCTTCATCCAGGAATCCCATCGGAGGTAAACCCAGAATCAGGCAAAATAACACGATCTCCAACTGTCCGTGGATGATTGAAATCATGCCTATGGCAGTAAGGGCGATTATTGCGGTACCGGATGCCAGCCCGTCCAGCCCGTCGATCAAAT
>SLQC01000026.1 GCA_007131625.1 Balneolales bacterium
CGCTCTACCGGTCTATCCTGGATTATATCGAAACCGCCAGGACAGTGGAACAGTATGCTAACCGATTGAATGATCTGGTGATGGCCCGGATCATCTGGGAACAGGAAAAAGAAGTCCGGAAAACATTTCGTGATTCGGTTCGTGCACTCCTCGCCGATTCCGTCTATTTAGCGGAATCCAACTACATTGATTCCCTCTATATAGTGAAGTTTGACAGCGACACCGGTTATGAATCCGAACCCGAACCCGATTCTGATTCCGGACCTGATTCCGATTCAGTTCACAATGAGGAAAGCGAATCGAGTACGCACATGGAAGCGGATACACTTCCTGATAACGGACTTGCTCCGGATAGTCGGGATACTATGGGGATTGATGATACGGAGTCACTGAGCGAACCGGAAAGAAGTTCGGAGTTGTCAGAGATACAAATGTCAGAACCGCCGGATACGGCTGTTACGGTGGATATAGAAGATATGGCTGATGTAGAAGAGCCGCAGGATATACAGACGGGAAATGACACTTTGGAGGTGTCGGATGAAATGGATGAGTCGATTGAAACAGTCGATACGACCGATTCGGAACAAGCAGTCGAAACGGAAGTTGCCGGTGTGGAGGATGGAGAATCTTCACGGCCTCCCCGTACTATACGGCAGCATATGCAGGAAATCGCCGATGAAACCGATGTTGAACCCGATTTCAGTGACCTGTTTCCATATGAAGGTGAATTATGGGACAGTGCCAGAGTCGCGCTTATTATAATGCGGGACCAATACCCCGATTTCCCGAAAAGATCGGTTATAAATGCCCTTGCAGAAGAAATAGAGGTCGATCGTGCCCTCGCTTTAATGGTTGACACCGAACGACTGTATCCATGCAGCGAGCTGGATCAGCGGCCGGAGATAGTAGGTGGTCTGGAACAGTTTTTACGCGAAAGTGGATTTCAGGATATTGTTGACGAACAAAAGGTCAGCGGTTCTCTGGTGATACGGGTTGTTATGGATAAGGATGGCGTGCCGGTTGAAGTTCACATGGATGAAGGAACTGATGTTCACATAAATGAAGAAGCTGACGCGCACGTGGATGAAGAAGCTGCCGCGCACGTGGATGAAGAAGCTGCCGCGCACGTGGATGAAGTAGCTGACGTGCACGAGGAAGAAGCTGACACGCACGTGGATGAAGTAGCTGAAGTGCCTTCGGATGAAGTGAGTTTCGGTGAAGATATATTGGAAGTTTTGCTGGACATCGTACGGAGGTATATGCTGTTTGATCCTCCTGAATATACCGGTGTGAATGTCCGTGCCGAATGCGAATACACTGTTAAAATCGATTTTGAGGAGTAATTTACTTCGGATTCCGCTTTCCGGTATCGGGGTTATTAGCACTTATCAGATTGGTCAGCATATCATTGATGCCCGGTATCAATCCCGGTCCCTCATAGATCAGTCCGGTATACACCTGAAGTAGATCCGCTCCAGCCTGCACCATCCGGGCAGCCTTATCCGGAGAGTCAATCCCGCCGCAACCTACCAGTACTTTGTCACCGGACAACGCTTTCCGCATATGATTAACACGATTCAACGATTTTTCAAAAAGGGGAGAACCGCTGAGTCCGCCGGGACCGATTTTCGTCAGTGTGATTCCGGAGATGTGCAATCCGTCACGCCGCGAAGAGGTATTGGTAAGGACATATCCGTGAATGTTACGTTCTTCGCAAACCGACGTTAACTCGTCAAGCTGGCCGAATTCCGTGTCCGGAGAGAACTTGATGAGCAACGGAGGATCATCATCAGACCGGGCCGACAGAATCCCGTCTAAAAGATCTGTAAGAGCGCTTTTGTCTTCAAACGTTATCCCTTCAGCAGTGTTCGGACAAGAGATATTCAGGGTAATATAATCGGCCACCTTTCGAGCATAGCCGTAACTTGCTACATAATCCCGGACGGCTTCATCGCCGGTAATCGAAGGATCATGTGTTTTTGCTATGTTGATTCCACAGGGAAAATCGCGAAAAAGTGATACATACTGCCGGCGTAGTTCACTTATATGGCGACAGATCGTTTCTGCTCCGTTATTGTTCAAACCCATACGGTTGATCAGAGCGCGGTCTTCCGGTAAACGGAACAGTCTCGGCGACGGATTGCCGGCCGATTTTCGTGCGGTAATACTTCCAAATTCTGCGAATCCGAACCCGAGGGCACGAATCAACCGGGGCCAGGAGGCATTTTTATCAAAACCGGCAGCTATGCCGACCGGATTCGGGAACCGGATGCCCATTAATTGACGGTCCAATACTGGCCATGCGCCGGAATAACGACGGCGCATAAGGTAACCGCTTCCCGGCACAGTACAGGCAAACTCTCCGAGTTTTGCCGCAAAGTGATGCGCTTTTTCGGGGTCCAGTCGGAACAGTAACGGACGGACAAATTTTGTGTACATGATATCAATCGGATACCGGAATCAGGTAAAAAATGTAAACTAATAATAGGTTCAGGTAAAAAAGGCAGATCATCAGATTTAAAGCAGATAAACAGATTGTAAACAGGTTCTCAGAAAAATTTGCGGGTTTACATTTATTTAAAGAGTAAACAGTAAAATGGCAGGGAAACAGATAAACATACAGGCAACTCCCATGCTGAGATTGCAGTAAACAAGAGAATAATTGTAACTCATTTGTGTTCCATGTGGCATTGTTAATCAGATAGATTAAATGCATAAAACATGTGCGAATTTCGTGACAATATACGATATTCGGTGGCATGAAACATCCATGGCGATTATAATCATACCCCTGTGTGTCGGTTTACCGTCATGGGCATTTCGCTTACGCGTTTCATTGAGCATTTGACATTATTAATCAGAAATATTTAAACAGGTGAAAACGTCTGATATATCAATGGATGGCTAATTTTAAAGACATAACACAAGTTAATCGTTATTTGGACGGGATCCCGTCGTTTCAGAAATACGGTGCAGCCGCCGCACGGCTGGGGCTGGACCGCATACAGTCCTTTTGTGATATTATGGGAAACCCCGAACGGAACATCACCTGTGTGCATATTGCCGGTACCAACGGAAAAGGCAGTGTCGGCGCCATGCTGGCACTGGTGTACGAAAAAGCCGGATACCGGTGCGGTCTTTACACATCACCGCATTTGGAGACGGTACGGGAACGGTTTCGCATCAACAGAAAGATGATATCGGAAAATGAGATGTTGCATTTTTTTCGGACCTATGGCACACAGCTCGAATCATTGAAGCTAAGCTATTTTGAAATAACGACCGCTCTGGCATTCTGGTGGTTTTCCGAAGAAAATACCGATATAGTTGTGCTGGAAACCGGACTCGGCGGCCGGCTCGATGCAACCAATATTGTTGATCCGGCAGTTTCTGTAATAACATCCATCTCACATGACCATCAGAATTTTCTTGGTCGAACTCTCCGGGAAATAGCATCGGAAAAGGGGGGGATAATCAAGCCAGGCCGTCCGGTAGTGATCGGCAACATGTCTGCTGGTGCAAGGAACACACTGATCTCCATAGCTGCCCAAAGGGGCGCCGAACTTCGGGATGCCCGCATGCTGAAGCCTCGATTTTTTCGTCCGAAAACATTCCGGAGAAAGGAGCATGTTCCGGGAAGAGAGTGCATCCCGAAAAATGAGTACATCCCGGGAATGAAGCATAACATCAGAGGTGATTCGGGGAGTATCATGATAGAGCCAGGAAACATTGTTCGGTTTCGTGATGAAAACCGGCTTATCACGGTAGCCACGGATCTCGATGTCCCGGTAAATCGATGGAATATAGCCGTGGCCTGGGGTGTGACCCGTTGTATCATTGATTCATTTCCGGTACCGGAATCCGTTTTTTGCGATTCCTTGAAATCGGTAAGACGGAGTGGTATACTACCCGGTCGATTTGAAAGGCTTGCACCCGACCGGCACTGGTATTTCGATGGTGCTCACAATCCGGAAGCGGTCAGAGCACTGGTTTCCTTCATAAAGACACAAGATTGGGAGCAGCAGCCCGTTATCGTACTAAGTCTGATGAAAGATAAAGTTCAAAAAAAAATCATATATCCGTTTTCTGTTTTTAAAAAAAACTACTATTATGTAATGAACTCGGAGAGGGCGGCAGATTTTCCACTTATAACGCCATATTTATCCAATTTGACGAGTTTGCCCCCCAGTGAAGAAGAAATTATTGACTTTTTCGCAAGGCTAACCAAACAAGTAGTAATTTTCACCGGAAGTTTTTACTTTTACTGTGTGGTCAAAAGATGGGTCTCTAGTATCATCAAGACCAAATAACTTTTACCTTTCTCCGATTAGTTTTATAACACCTCTGCCGACAGAATAGGGTAACATCCGTGACACCGGATTACTGCTCACCCACAATGTAAAACGATTATGCATTCTGTGTTAAAAAAAATCAGGATGGCATATATCAAAACATGTTTTACATCCATTAAACTGGACCAAATTTGAAAGATTTAGATCAATTGCACGAAAAAACTTTAAAGGAACTGCAGGAAATAGCTCGGAAATCCGGGCTTAAACCGGTAACCGGTCTGCGTAAACAAATACTTGTCGACCGTCTTCGTGATTTTGCAAGTCAACAGGCCCAAACTCAAATAACTTTTGACGAGGAGAAAAAGC
>SLQC01000413.1 GCA_007131625.1 Balneolales bacterium
AAATGGATTATTAAATGAATAAACCGGAGTCGGCAGCTTCAAGTTCCTCTGAAAAGCCCAAATTGCTGACAGCCAGGAATATTTTTCCCTTTATCCTTCTGTCAAGTTGTTTTGCCTGGTGGGGTATCGCCAACAACATGACCGACCCTCTGGTTCAAGCGTTTACCGGCATCTTCGACGGCCTTACCACCTTTCAGTCGTCACTCATTCAGTTCGCTTTTTATGGAGCATACTTCGCACTCGCGATTCCCGGTTCGATTATCGCTCGTAAATTCGGCTACAAAACAGGTGTCCTTGTCGGGTTGGGTTTATATACCATCGGTTGTTTTCTGTTCTTTCCGGCTGCTTTGTTTCAACAATTTGTTCCGTTCCTTATTGCCTTTTACGTTTTGGCTGCCGGACTGTCCATACTGGAGGTGAACGCCAATCCTTATGTCCTGTCGATCGGTCCGGAAGAGACCGCTACACGGCGACTCAACCTGGCTCAGTCGTTTAACCCGGTGGGCTCTGTCATCGGCACTCTTTTGGCTCAAATATTGATTTTGGCCAAGCTTGAAAACCTGGAAGCACTGGCCGCCGATGCCACCGAACAGGAGACACAGGCACTTATGAGCCAACAGCTTACCATAGTTATTACGCCCTACATAATCATAGGAATAATCCTGGTAGCGGTCTGGATATTAATCGCTCTGACCAAAATGCCCTATGTTATCGAATCGGATAGAAATGTTAATTTTTCCGCAACCATCAAACGACTTGTCCGCAATCCCAATTATGTATTTGCTGTGATTGCACAATTCTTTTATGTCGGGGCTCAGATAACGGTCTGGACCTATACCATCTTTTACATTCCCGATCAACTGGGTATTTCAGGAAGTGAAGCATTGAGAAATTTTCATTTGCCGGCTCTCATATTATTCGGAGCATTTCGATTTATCTCAACAGCTGTTATGGGTCGCATAGAGCCTTATTACGTACTGCAATTTATGGCCATCGCCGGAGCGATTTTTACGCTGATTGTCATCACTATCGGAGGCATGGTCGGTGCCTTTGCACTGGTCGCCATCTCGGCCTGTATGTCACTTATGTTTCCGACCATATTCGGACTTGGCAGCCGGGGACTGGGTGAAGATACCAAGATCGGCGGATCCGGATTGATCATGGCGATCCTCGGCGGAGCTTTGCTTACACCATTACAAGGTTATATCATTGACATATCAAGCGTCAGCGTCTCGTATGTTGTCCCGCTTGTATGCTTTGTAGTGATCGCCGCTTATGCCATATTTGCCGGAAAAGTCAAACTGCCGGCCGCCTCCGTAAAAACCGTTTAAAGGTTGCAAATCATTCTGAACAATTATAAATACTGTAATTCCCATGAAAATAATAACTCTTATTGCCAATGGAGATTTGAGAACCTCCGCTAACAGAAAATGTTGGCCTGAGCAGCACAAAACAGAACAGGCCGTTAGAGCTGCTATTGAAAAACAGGGTATTGAAGTAGAAAGAGGTCATGAATACGATGAAAACAAAGGTCATGGATTTATAGACAGCCAAAAGCACGGGATGGAAGTTTTCCGAAATATTGATCCGGACAAGCCGCTGATCATCGTTTTTGCCGCCTGGGCATATTCCCATCACATCCTGCATGGATTAATGGCTCATCGGGCTCCCATACTGACCATTGCCAACTGGAGTGGCACCTGGCCGGGACTGGTGGGCATGCTGAACCTGAACGGAAGTCTTACAAAAGCAGACGTCTCTTACAGTACACTGTTCAGCGATGATTTCACTGATGAAAAATTTACAACGGATTTACAAACCTGGCTTTCTACCGGCAAAGTAGAACACGATCAGTCGCATGTCCATCCTCTGGAAAAAATGGCATTACCGTCGAAGGACCTGCAACTGGGGAAACAACTTGCCGAGGAACTCCTCACCCGAAAAGCCATTATGGGAGTTTTCGATGAAGGCTGTATGGGTATGTTCAATGCCATTGTACCGGATCATCTTATCAATATAACCGGAATTTTCAAAGAGCGACTCAGCCAGAGCTCTCTCTATTATGAAGTTACCCAGGTCTCCGATTCGGAAGCGAATGAATGCCGAAAATGGCTGGATGAAAAAGGCATGACATTCCTTACCGGTGATAATGAAGAAGAAGACCTTACGGATAATCAGATCCGCCAACAGCTTAAAATGTACATCGCAGCACTGCGAATTGCCGATGACTTCGGATGCAGCACCATCGGTATTCAATACCAGCAGGGACTAAAGGATTTGTTGCCGGCCTCGGATCTTGTGGAAGGACTACTGAGTAATACCGATCGCCCTCCGGTGCGTTCCCGTGACGGCAGCCGCATCCTGTATGAAGATCAGCCCCTGCCCCATTTCAACGAAGTGGATGAGTGTGCCGGAATCGATGGTTTAATTACCAATATTATATGGAATAAACTGGGATACGAACCCGAAAACACGTTGCATGACCTTCGATGGGGAGCTCCTTATGAAGATGAATTTGTCTGGGTATTTCTGATATCCGGCGCTGTTCCACCGGCTCATTTCAAAGACGGATACAAAGGCGCTTCCAGCGAGCGTCAGCCACCCATGTATTTCCGGTTGGGTGGCGCAACGATCAAAGGAGTCAGCAAAGCGGGTGAGGTGGTCTGGAGCCGGATTTTTATTGAGGACCATAAGCTCAAAGCGGATATCGGCCGGGCCCGGGCCATTGATTTACCTGAAGAAGAAACAAAAAGGCGCCACAAACTGACGACGCCGCAATGGCCGATCATGCACGCCGTTACACCGGGTATTTCCCGGGAGCAAATGATGGCCAGGCATAAATCAAATCATATTCAGGTAGCCTATGTACCCGATGAAGAGGCTGTCCACAAGGCTATTGCCGTCAAAGCGGCCATGTTTGATGCACTGGGTATCGAAACGTTTATATGCGGATCGATAAACGATTACAGGTGACCAACCCCATATCCCGCCGTATCCTATGAAAAAGAACGCCGATTTTGTCAACCAACTGATAGAAGCTGCCTCACTACTTGCAAAAGGGCGAATGGCCATATTGGGAGAAGGAAATATTTCCGGATCCCTGGATCAGGACAGATTCCTGATCAAAGCCAGTGGAACTTCTCTGGCTACTCTCAAACCTGAGCACCTGGTCAAGGTATACCGTGAACCATTTTTGGAAGCGATAAAAAGTGACAGGGAGTTTGATGACTCCGAAATGGAACAGCTGCTCCTGGATTCCCGGTATGATCCTGATTCCCTTAAACCGTCGGTTGAAACCCTGTTTCATGCCTGGCTCCTGAATCTGCCTGCGGTTAATGTAGTCGGACATTGTCATGCCATCGCTATTAACCGGATTTTATGTTCCCCTGCAAAAAACAATTTCGCCTCCCGTCGACTATTTCCCGACCAGATCGTTTATTGCGGGCCGAGCTCCGTTCTGGTAAAGTATGTTGATCCGGGATTGATCCTGGCCAGAGAAATAGCACGAAAGGTAACCTTGTATATCGATACCTTTGGCAAACCTCCCCGAACCATATTGCTGGAAAATCACGGAATCATCTCTCTGGGGCAACATCATCAGGAAATGATTTCAGCAACCCTTATGGCAGAGAAAGCAGCAAAAATATTTGCAGGTGCTTTTTCCATGGGCGGGCCTGTTTTTATGAAAGAAGAAGATGTAAATCGCATTGACAACCGAATGGATGAAGCATATCGGCGCAAGATAGCCGGCTCACAATAGCTGTAGCAGGTTTATATTAATTGTAACAGATTATTGCATTTTCATCGATGGATCCAATATGGCCTTAAGCGGTTTTGATCAAAGCAAAAAAGATGAAGGCTATGTCGCCTTGCCCGAATGTAAACCGGATTAACCGGCTTCATCGCACCAGATAAAGGAAAAAATTATGAAAACTTCTTACGATCGCGCCTGTCTGATGATAGGACTTCTTTTTCTTTATGCCATAACAGCCACTGATTTACCGGCACAAACGTACCAGCCGAATCTGCCGTCGCTGGTCCAGCATGAAACCCCCGAGTGGTTCCGGGATGCGAAAGTGGGCATATTTATTCACTGGGGTGTTTATTCGGTTCCGGCGTGGGCCGAAAGAGGGGAATATGCCGAATGGTACCCGAGACGCATGCAGGATGAAGGAAGCCCGACTCACCGGTATCACACCGAAAACTATGGAGAGGATTTTTTATACGAGGATTTTGTGCCCATGTGGAAAGCTGAAAACTGGGATCCGGATGAGTGGGCCGGGTTGTTCCTGGCTGCCGGAGCACGCTATGTTGTTCCCGTGGGAGAGCACCACGACGGGTTCCCTCTTTGGAATTCAAAGCTCACCGAATGGAATGCCGCACAAATGGGACCGGAACGGGACCTGATTGGTGAACTGGGAGAATCTGTCCGGGCGCGGGGTATGAAGTACAGCCCCTCCTACCACGGACTGTTGAATTATTACGAACCGGGACACGGCGGGCCCCATCCCGACTATTTGAATGAGGATTATCTCGAATTCATGCACAACAAGCTTCGGGAACTGATCGACAACTACCAGCCCGACCTGCTCTGGCTGGATGGTGACTGGATGGCATCACTGGAAACCTTCGGTACGATGGAGATCATCGCCTAC
>SLQC01000142.1 GCA_007131625.1 Balneolales bacterium
TGGCCAGAGTGTTGCAACTTTGGTTAACGAACAGCAGAGCGCAGGGAGCTACCAGGTCAACTTCGATGCCGGACAATTGGCAAGTGGCAGTTATATCTACCGCCTGCAAGCCGGTGACCAGGTGCTGACCCGGCAAATGATGCTTGTTAAATAAGTTCAAAGGATCAAAGGATAATACTAACCCGTTGGGTGGCTGCGAAGAAAGCAGTCACCCGGGTTTATTATCAATTTTTTTAAGTCCTGTATGGCTAATTGAGTAGCTGTACGGGCTTTTTTATGTGCGCCCGGCAGGGCGCATTCACTTTGGAGTGAAAGAGGCGCATGGACCCGTACAAGCAACAGAGAAACATGAAAAAACTATAAATAACAGGTAAAAACTGTTATTCAAGTGCATACAGGTGGTTGTCACGGCTTCCGAACAGAAGTATTCCGTTTACTATAGCCGGGCTTGAAACTATTTGTCCGGTATGCCTACTTGTACTAAAAGTCCACTTCTGTTCTCCAGTTTGCAGATCAATTGCATAGAGCTGTCCACGAAAGCTGGGAATATAGACAGTTTGACCGCTGATTACCGGTCTTGCCAGTATAGGCCCTTCAACCGGAATCTTCCACTGTTGTTGGCCGTCACTAATATTCAATGCGTAAAGGTGCATGTCATATCCGCCAAAAACCACGAGGTCATTTGCAATGGCCGGGCTGGAAGCAATTAACGAATCTGCTTTGAATTTCCATATTTCATCACCGGTACTTGTATCAAGGGCATACATATGGTGATCCCAACTGCCGAAGAAGATCTGTCCGTTGGCAATGGCTGGATCACCAGCTAACAAATTGTCTGTTTCAAATTTCCAGATTTCATCACCGGTACGTACGTCAAGGGCATACATATGGTGATCCCAGCTTCCGAAAAAGACCATATCACCATCTACGGCCGGAGTAGATTGAACGGGTGATCCGGTTTCATAAGACCAAACGATTTCACCATTATGACTGTCGAGAGCATAAAAATTGTTATTATAACTCCCAAATAGCACAAGTCCATGGGTCACTTTAGGGCTTGATGATACTGCTCCAGCGCCAATATATCTCCAAAATAGTTGACCTGAATCTGCAAACAGCGCATAAAAATAACCACTCCTGTCACCAAAATAAACAATACCGTCACTTATCGTTGGACTGGAATTGATAGATCGAGTGGCTCTGAACCGCCAAAGTTGTTGACCGCTTTCCAAATCAACCGCATATAAATAGGAATCATTACAACCGAAATAGACCACTCCGTTTTCAATTGCAGGACTTGAGTCCACTCTGTTTTCAGCTTTGAAAACCCATTTCTGTGTTGGAGCATTGACATTGAATGTATTGGTTGTATAACCGGAATTCTGCAGGTCTACACCCAACTGGGACCATTGTTGATCCATCTCTTTACCACACCCGGCCATCATTCCAAATGCAACCAGTGCAAGTACAAAATTTTTCATTCCGTTATGATTTCTTTTAATTTCTGCGTTTACCATATAAACTTATATTGAATATTAACGGCGCTGCGACCAGATGGCAATATGGTCCCTGGTCCGGCCAAATCCGTCATACCGCCCGTGAATGTATCCCCGACCTCCGACATAAGCAGGAACATTTTCCGGAGTTCCCTGCAAAACGGCATCCAGTGTTAAAAGGGCAAGTGGTTCAAGCGCATCAAAATTTGCATTGACATGATTCCTGGAAGGTAAAAAGAAGCCGTTGTGGTAGTGCTCTGCAACCATGCGGTCGGCCACAATCCGGGCACGTTCCAAATAATCCGGATGTTCTGCGGCCCGGTACAATTCAAGCAAAGCAAATATCTCTTCGTATCCGGATCCCTCGGCATCCATATTCAGTGCCACTTCCTGACTGGGGCGCCGGCCGATCTCACCCAGGCCCAAACCTCGAGCCATTTGTCTGGCTGTATCCCAGAAAATATCATCTCCCGTCAGACGGAAGGCACGGGCATAGGTCATCAGAAATTCCATATCGACTTTCAGCGGTTCCCACACCGAATCCGGGTCACAGTTCAGGTCTGCACGACAGTAGTAACCGAAGCGTGGAGCTGTCTTACCTGTTAAAACAGTTCCGTCGGCCCACATGGGGGGGAAATGATTTTCCTGAGGATCGTATACCTGTTCGGCCAGAGCTCGCAGACCCGAGGCGGTTCCTTCGAGGAATTCCATACCGTCTTCACCCATAGCTTCAGCCAGCCCCAGCTGCATAAATCCATTGATGACATAAATGGACTTGACCCGATTGCCCCACATCACCCATCCTTCCCTGGCGACCTCACCAAATTCGGGACTGAACTGATTTTCAGCCCGATCTCCGTACGTCGCCCAGGTGTGACGTTCCGTAGTCATTGGTAATACGGGCTCTTCACGGCGAATAGGTTTACTATACTGATATACTCCCAAACCGGTGTCAGGGTGGCGAGCCGCGACATACATCCCATGAAGACGGTGGGCCCAGTCCAGGGCTCCCTGTTCTCCGTTGAACTGATGGAGCAGACCGGCGGCATAGATCAGGTCCGATCCGGCATTGATAAAGGTCAGGCCGTCTCCCTCAAAAAAGGGCTCGGGATCGCCGAATTCATTTTCCCACAAATCCCCCATTTCCAGCCCCCAGCGACCATGCCGGTTCATGTCAAGCGTTTCCCAGTCAAAAATATGGGCATTCCAGAAGGCGCGGAGAAAACGGGTTGTTGCCTCCTGGTCTGTTTCCCACATCAATTCGTAATAGGGAAAGTTATTTTTGAATTCGTGTTGATTGGCGTCAAAATGACCGACATAATCCAGATTTTCCAACTCGATAAATTGATGGCCACCCCATCGCAACAATCCACATTCGCTGGACAGATGGTCAAAATGATATCGGATCGAGGCTTGGGCGGCCTCTTTATAGTGATTATCCTCCGTCAGGTTGCTCAGGCCGGTAAGAACCCGAAACAGATTTTGCTGATTGGCCATATTGGAGATGATATACTCTTCACCATCATAGCGCCATACCACCGGTTCGCCGGTATCGACGTTGATACCGTCAGCCAGAAGGGGTGTATTTTGTCCGCTCCAGCGGTCGGCTCCGGCCTCCAGAACCCTGTAGGCATATTCACGGACCAGCTCCAGCCGTTCCCTATCCTGATCCGTGTATCCTGAATCTTCAGAATTACAGCCCGACACCCCCGCACCTGATAAAACAAGAATCAGAACTGCGAAAGCAGTATTCAAATATTTCATTCCGTGATAATTCCTTTTATCGATTATTGCATCATTAGACGTTGTCGAGTTCGGAAATCACGAATATCGGCATCTGCTTTTAACCGGTCAATCCAAACACTGCCAAATGCAGCGTTATTTCTTTGCAGTAATTCTTCCTGAATCTGGTTACGGTCCTCCGAAGTAATTTGTCCGGGATCAGCCATTGCACGGTAACCCAGCTTAATCACAAACACTCCTGCATTTCCTGTGATGGCAGGCGAAAGGGTCTCTTCCTGCAGCGAAAAAGCAGCTCCAATAACTTTAGGTTCGCTACCTATACCTGGCAAGGTGGATTGACTCATCTGGATTTGCTCCACATTTTGAATCGGCTTGCCACTTTGTTCCGCCAGCTCTTCCAGATTTGAAGTTGTCGCCAGCATCTCATTTACTCGCTGAGACATCATTTCCTGTCGGTTCTTTTCAAGTAGCCGTGCCCTGATCTGAGATCGGACTTCCTCAAGCGGTCGAGTTCCTCCGGGAGTGATGTTTCCCACCTTGAGCACGAGGAACTTGTCTTCTGTTTCAATCAGATCCGACATATCTCCCTCACGCAGCTGAGCAAGTTCATTCAAAATTGTTCGGCTTTGACCAAGTCCCGGAATAAAGGGATTACCTTCCCTGGCCACTGCATCGCGAACCTGTAGTCTGATTCTTTCTGCTTCTACATAGAAACCATCCGTCTCTGCAAAGTAATGAAAATCCTCGGCCTCGTTAGCACGTTGTTGAACCGTCTGGAAGGGATCCGGTTCTACATCCCGACTCAAGTCAGCAAAACGAACCTCTCTGTTGGTGCGATCCACAATTTGAAAAATGTAATAATTGTTATCATATTCAATCGGACCAATTACCGAACCTACATCGGCATTAAATATGGGTTCTGCAAGCTCTTCGGGTTTGCTGTCTCGTGTGAGATATCCTAAATATCCACTTTCGGCTTCTTCGTTTTCACTGGAATAGTCTCCCATGATCATGTGGAAAGTCCATCCCCGCTCATATTGACCTATAAGATCATTTGCATCCTCGAGGGAATATTCACCCCTATCCATCTTGATCTGCCGTACATGCACATAGGTTTCATCAGAGGGGCGATCCTCCAGAAGCCGTACCATGTGTACACGATTGTTATATACAAAGGGCTCACTCACATCATCAATCTCCATTTCGAATAATATGAGGTACTGATGACTAATCTCGGAGGGTTTGATAAAACTTTCTGTATAATCTGTTTCTGAATAATGATCACTTAAAAAACCGGGTATATCTTCCGCCTGACGGAAATCGTCACGGAGTTCAGACAAAAGATCCTTCGTTGCAGCAGTATCTTGCGATGTTGCATCTTTAGAGAAAGTAAAATAAAAAAA
>SLQC01000204.1 GCA_007131625.1 Balneolales bacterium
CAAACATGTCGTTATCCTTTTGGGATTTATCCTCGCCCTTGGGATTGCCGTTTGGGGGATTGCTACCCTCGGCTGGTATCTGAATGAATTGGGTGCTGCTTTTTTGATTCTCGGTGTATTTACAGCTTTTATAGGCAAAATCGGTCCCAGCCTGATGGCCAGTGAATTTGTCGAGGGAGCCAAAGAATTGACTGAAACCGCACTCCTCGTGGGTATCGCCCGTGGTATAGCCCTGATCATGGAAGACGGACAGATTCTTCATACGATTGTCCACGCCATGTCGGTGCCACTTTCGTATGTCGGGCCTGAACTGGCAGCCGTCGGTATGATGTTCATACAGACAATCATGAACTTTTTTGTCTCTTCCGGAAGCGGACAGGCTTTTCTGACGATGCCACTTATGACACCTCTCGGGGATCTTTTGGGAGTCTCCCGGCAGGTAGCTGTACAGGCCTTTCTTTATGGCGACGGATTTGCCAATATGATCGTGCCAACCAATCCGGTATTAATGGGCATCCTTGGTATGGCAAGTATTCCGTATGATAAATGGTTTCGTTTTTGTTTGCCGTTATTGCTGAAACTCCTGGTGTTTGCATCTGTATGCATGGTAGCCATGGTGATGTTTGGATATTCGTAAGGAGCGGCGTAATTACTTGTTCTGGGAAGTTGCCTAAAACCGGAACGTACTCCCAACAGATCTAATAAATCAATAGAACCATGTCCTTATTCTTCTGGGTCGTTCTCTTTTATCTGGCCCTTTTGATGGGTATTTCCGTATGGAAGAGCCGGACTATACGGAACCAGGAAGATTTTATGGTGGCGGGTCGCACGGTCCCCACTAATAAACTGGTGGGAACACTGCTTTGCACATGGCTTGGATCAGGCACATTGCTGGCTGGCGCCGGATTGGCTGCCAGGGTAGGAATTTCCGAACTTTGGCTAGCTGCAGGAGCCTGGATAGGTATTGTCATTGTTTTTTTTCTGGCTGCCAGGGTACGACGCATTGCCCAATATACGGTTCCCGATATTTTGGAACTGCGGTATAACAAATGGGCCAGGATTTTAGGTACTATTGTAATCGTCATCGCTTACACAACCATTGTCGGGTATCAGTTTCGGGGCGGAGGATTTGTACTGAACCTGGTTGCCGACATCCCAGAGTGGCAGGGTGTGTTGTTAACAGCTGCTTTTATCATAACATTTACGGCCTTTGCCGGAATGCTCTCGATCGTCTCTGTCGATATCATAAATGGAGCCGTAATTACGGCTGCAGTCCTGCTCGCAGTTCCATTGGTATATTTCAATCTGGGAGGGATGGAATTTCTCACCACTGAACTGGATCCGGAACTATTTGACATACTGGGCGGTCAAAACTGGATTTGGGTAATGGGGGTGTTTTTCCCAACGTTTTTATTGCTGCTGGGTGAATCCAACATGTATCAAAAATTCTATTCGGCCCGAAATGAGAAAGCAGCCAAAACTGCAGTCATGTGGTGGGTTATCGGTACCATTATCATTGAAACTGCCATAGCCTCACTGGCTATTCTGGCTTTCAGTCATTTCAATTCACTGGATCCGGGGAATATTATGCACCTGGCTACCGAAGACAGTGAACGTATTATTCTGCATGCCGCCAGGTTTGGCACGGAGATCGGCATTCCACTGGCCGGCGGGCTTTTGTTAATCTGTGCTGCCGTGGCAATTATTACCTCCACCGGCAACAGCTTTCTGCTTACCCCGTCCACCAATGTAACCCGTGATATTTACCAGCGGTTTATCAACCCGGAAGCATCGGAAAAAACCATCATCAGGTTTCAGCGGATTATGGTTTTTGCACTCGGGATCCTCGCTTGGCTTCTTCTGACCCAATTCCGGACAATTCTCGATATGGCCTTCACCGCTTACACGATGGTTGGGGCCGGCCTCACCCCGGCTCTGCTGGCTGCTTTTCTGTGGAAAAGGGTAACGACAGCCGGAGGTGTTGCCTCCATTGCTACAGGAATGGGTGTAACTCTGACCATCACCATCATCAATTCGGTGCTGGATGAGCCCTTGATCGGATTTGAATTCATTGTACTACCGGCAGCCGGACTCTCCATCCTTGTTCTTATAACGGTTTCCCTGATGACCCCGCCCGATCCGGAAGAAAAATGGAAACTGTTTTACGAAAAGGATGTGGAGCTGAGTGAAGCCATCGATGAGTTCAGGGAAAATCCTTCCGGGTAGACTAACAATGTGTGACCCACAATTTCTCTACATGGAAGGTTATTTATTTACTAACAAGATAGCTTAACCCACCGTCCTAAAAATATATCAAGTCCAATTTGTTAAATACCCGGGAAAGCCTCAAAATTGTACTATATTTTCCTGTAAGGACTAGATCGTCCACAAAGCTTTTGCAAGCTCTGCGGACGTGCGATTACTCAGGTGAAAATTATTGGATAAAAGTTTTATCAGGATGACTGTGGCACCATTCCCAGCCGTTCTCTCATCTGCTGCAAGATTGCTTTTTGGTAGGCTTTGACTTTGATTACAGCACGTGTAGCACCCAGGTACACAATCGGAATCAAAAACAGGGTAATCAACGTGGAAGCAAGGAGTCCGCCTATCACGACTCTTGCGAGTGCAGCCTGGATTTCCGCACCCACACCTATTCCGAGAGCAAGAGGAACCATTGCCAGAATTGTCGTGCAGGTTGTCATCAGAATCGGTCTCAGACGCAGTTTGGACCCTCCGATAACGGATTCCAGCAAGCTTGTTGTTTGATCACCTCTTCGTTTTAAATTGATGTAATCGATAAGTACAATCGCATTGTTTACCACAATACCAAGCAGCATCAATATCCCCATCAGGCTTTGCATGTTGATGGTCGTATTTGTCAATATGAGTGTGGGAACAATTCCGATCAATGCCACCGGCACAGATACCATTACGATCAATGGATCCAGATACCGCTCAAACTGGGCCGCCATGACCATATAGACCAGGATCAGTGCAAGGACGATGGCCATCATAAAGTCTTGCTGTGCCCGTTGTTGTTCTTCATACTCACCTCCGAAATAGATAGAATAACCCTCCGGGAAACGAACGTCGTTTAATGCCCCTTGCATCCGTTGTACAGCCTCACTCATAGCCAGCCCATCCTCAAGTTCTGCTGAAAGATACATCACTCTCTGGCTGTTAACACGGCTGATGTTCGTTGGGGCCCGGGTACGTTCATAACTTACGAGAGAAGAAACCGGGACGATCTGTCCGTTTGGACTTCGGATATTCACATTTCCAATATCACCTAATTCCAGTCGATCTTCCGGACGAAGTCGTACCATAATCGGTCTTTCTTCACCATTCACCCGGAATACACCTGCCCGGCTTCCACTGATATTGGTTTGAATCACCCTGGCAACATCGTTAACACCCAGTCCCAGTTCGGCAACTCTTTCACGATCAATGCGGATATCCTGTTGTGCACGCCCCTCCGATTCTGAAACCTCCACATCCGTTATACCCTGTACCCTCTGTAAACGGTTACGTACGGTTCTTGACAGCTCTTCCATCGTTTCGAGGTTATATCCTCTGAGTTGCATACTTACCGATGCATCCTCATCGCCTCCACCGCTTCTGAATACACGCCTCAAAATCCAGAGGCCTCCCTGTGTGTTTACCCGGATATCCGTCCCGGGAATTGCGTTTTGAATATGTCGGCGTATATCACTGGCAATCTCATCCGCCGACCGGCTTCGTTCGCTCTGGGGTACCAGGTTGATATCGATTCGTCCGTCACCGCCAAATCCACCGAGATCGCGCGTATAATACTCCATTTCATCCGGATTGATCCGCTCACGCACCAGCTGATCGAGTTCATCAAAATAACTGTTGATCACGGCAATATTGGTTCCACGATCCATTCTCATGCTGATTCGGACTTCATCGGCTTCGGTTTCCGGTGCCAGTTCGAATGGAATACCCGGCAACAAGTACAGGCATATGCCAAACAGTGCAGCCGTTCCACCTAACACGTACCATTTTTTATCGATCGCTTTACGCAGCCAAACGGTATACTTGTTATCCATCGCATCAAAAAACCTCTGGGCTTTCGACCGTTTATCGGCCGTTTCTGCAAGCGGTTTGATGGTCATAAAGCGACTGGCCAGCATCGGTACCAGTGTCAAAGCCACTAAAAGTGAACAGAGCAATGCAAATACAACCACCAGTCCCAATTCCTGGAACATGCTTCCGGTTACTGTCTGCATAAAAACAACCGGCAGAAAAATCACAGAAGTCGTTAACGTTGCGGCGACAATCGCACCTGCTACTTCTTTAGTACCTATTTCCGAACTTTCGATGCGTTCGCCCCCCTGCTCCCGTTTTCGAACGATGTTTTCGAGTACAACGATGGCGTTATCCACAATGAGACCGATACCCAGGGCAAGACCTCCAAAACTCATTTGATTGAGTGTAAGGCCGCCAAAATAGAGAAGCCCGAAGGTGGCAATCAGCGATATAGGTATGGCTGTGGCTATGATTAAAGTCGTCGATACATTACGCAGAAAAGCAAACAGGATAATAATCGCAAGGATTCCACCCCAGACAGCCGAGTTTTTCACCGTATTCATTGAATCCTGGATAAATTCACTCTGGTCGGTGATTGCCATCAGCTCCATGTCACCGCGGGTACGGTTTATCCGTTCTATTTCCCGGTGGATTTGCTCGGCAACGGCTACCGTATTCGCCCCGGATTGTTTCCGAATAGCCAATCTCAGAGTGGCTATGCCATCGATCTCTACATAGCGGCTGATATCTTCATATCCGTGTCTTACATCTGCAACATCACTAACACGCAGCGGCCTCCCATCTACATAGCGGATTACGGTATGTCCAATCTCTTCAATATCATCGAATTCCCCCTTTGTTCTGACATAAAAATTCCTGTACCCCTCCCTGATATCACCACCGGGAAGGTTGATATTTTCCCGGTTGAGCGCTTCAATAATATCATTAGCCGTAACTTCGGACGACAACATCCGTTCACGGTTCAGGTCTACCTGAACCTCACGATAAATACCTCCCCAAACATCTATGGTACCAACACCCGGGATCTGTTCAAAAAACATCGAAATTTCCTGCTCCAGGATTTGCGTGAGTTCGGCGAGGTTACGTTCGGATCGAACTCCAACAATCACGATAGGAAAATCATCCGGATTGAATTTACGTATACGCGGCTGGTCGGCTTCCTGTGGCAGGCCGTCCCGGATCCGGTCGAGGGCATCACGCACATCATTGGCTGCGGCGTCAAGATTGGTCCCGAGCGAAAATTCAAGACTTACCCGGCTTTGCCCTTCACTGGACCTGGACGTCATCTGTTCAACATTGGGAACCCCCGCAAGGGAGTTCTCCAGCATGTCGGTTACAATTCTTTCCATCTCCTCCGGACCCACATTGTCGTAGTTCACACTGACAGTGAGTTGTGGTGATTCGATTTCCGGTAAAAGATCCACCGGCAGATAACGGAACCCGATAAAACCGATCAGGATGATGATCAGGAAGGCCATCGTAGTTGCTACTGGCCTTCTTATGGATGTTGAAGTTAGAGACATGACGTAGCTTTTTTTTAGTAATTATTACCGAATATAAGCCGTTCCATATCCCGGCTTTGAAGATTTTGAAGTTCCATAACACGGTCCCAGCCAACTGTGCGCACATGCGCCCGTTCACTTTCCCATTCGGCGATTTGATTCTGGCCAACTGTAACTACCCAGCTATTCTCGCTAACGCCATCAATACCGGCAACTCCACGCCCTTCAGCAATCACATTGACCGGTACAAAAGTCACATCTACCGGATTGGGAGTTACAACATTTTCTTCATCTGAATCAAGTCCAAGTTCCAGTTCCAGCGATTCCATATCAGCCAGATACACTCCCATTTGACCTTCCATCGGATGATCATAGAGTGCGGTTTTCGGAACCAATACCGATTCCTCGGCCTGACCATAGAAAATATCCACCGTCACAAACATGCCCGGCATCAGGACTCCGCTGTTATATGTTACCTCAAGCTCCGCAACTGTGGAATGGGTAATCGGATCGAGAAATGGGGAGATACGCCTGACTTCCGCTTCAATAGTGTTCCCACTGCTGGTCGATGTCATCACTTCAGCCCTGTCACCGGAATGGATACTGTTGCTCATTCTTTCAGTCAGATTTACAAATATTCTCATATTATCGACATCTCCGATCTGAAATAATTGAGACCCCGAATCAACCTGCTGGCCAACTTCCGCATTCTTGCTTCCGACTACACCACTGATGGGAGCCCTTACAACTGTATTCTCAAGTTGCGTCCTGCGTTCTTCTACCTGCGAGGCAGTGCGGTTCATTTGCGAGCGGGCAAGGTCAACGTTGGCCTCCGCCTCGTCAATTTGAGCCTGAATCGTTTCAAGCTGGAGTTGGGATTCCAGTTCGCGTTCCGCAAGCTCCTGAGTACGTCTGAATTGCGCTTCCAGCCTTCTGAGATTGGCCTCTGCCTGTCGAACCTGAGCCTGTGATATTTCATAGTCGAATTCGGCCTGGTTCAGCTGTTCACGAATTTCATCATCCCTCAACCTGATCAGGACGTCACCTTCTTCAACCCGGTCTCCATTCTCGACCAATACCTGGGTAATCCGGGCATTGACTTCCGGGTAAATTTCGATTTGATTTCTAGCCCTCAGTTCACCCGTCGAGCGATGAATTAAAGGCAGGTTGCCAGTTTGTACCCGTATCGCCTCCACAAGAGGCGTTTGTTCAAAATTCTGGCCCTGAACATCATTTGAGTCATCCGAGCATGAAATTAAGAAGAGCCCTGTGAATATAAACAAGGCGGAAAGATAAATAATTTTTTGTGTGTGATTCATTTAGGTATTCACATACTAGTAGTCTGGAAAAAGCTTAACTGTCCCAAAACAACGCTTAAATATAACTCATCGTTTGTTACATCTATTACTATTGATATCTTTTTACAAACTTGTGTTTTACAAGAGGTTTTGAGGATGAGATTTTACCTTTTCTTTGTAATTTTCATTTGAAAGACTCCGGACTATATTCCAGATCTTCTACAGGAAACTGTTTTATCTCTCCACTTCTGTAACCAAAAGCTGCAGATGGTATGAATTTAAAGAACTTCCGGGTTCAGTGAGAATCACGTTTCACTATGCTACCCGACTTACCAACCAGGAAATCAAGATCGGCACCCAGATGAGATTGCTCGACATGCTTGATATACATATTCACATATCCACGGTCAAATTCGTGCTCAGGTGGTTTCCAGTTCTTTTTCCTCTCTTCCAGTTCCTCATCGGAAACATCAAGATGCAGGCGACGGTTTGCAACATCAACCTCGATAACATCACCATTTTGAACCAGGGCTAAATTACCACCGATATACGATTCCGGCGATACATGCAGAAATACTGTTCCGTATGCCGTGCCACTCATTCGTCCGTCGGAAATCCGCACGATATCCTCGACTCCTTTTTCCAATAATTTTTTTGGTAGCCCCATATTTCCCACCTCCGCCATACCGGGATATCCTTTCGGCCCAACATATTTTAGAACCAGTACTGAATCCTCATCCACGTCCAGTCCGGGATCGTCGATCCTTGCGAGGTAATCTTCGATACTTTCAAATACGACGGCTTTTCCCCGGTGTTGCATTAGCCGTTTGGTTGCGGCGGAGGTCTTGATAACCGCACCATCCGGACAGAGGTTACCTTTCACAACCGTCGTTCCACTATTCTTCTGAAACGGTTTATTGACCGTTGAGATCACATCCCGGTTATAGCATTCGGCATCTTTATTGTTCTCGGTAAGGCTTCTTCCATTGACGGTAATCACATCGTCATTTAATTGTTCACTCATTTCCTTAATCACTACTGGCAGCCCACCTGCATAGTAAAAGTCCTCCATAAAATGGTCACCCGACGGCATCAGGTTTACCAGCAGGGGAACATTCCGTCCATACGTATCAAAATCGTCCAAAGTAAGGTCAACACCAACCCTCCTTGCAATAGCGGTAAGGTGCACAATAAAGTTGGTTGATCCGCCCACAGCCGAATTGATTTTTATGGCATTGATAAACGCTTTTTTTGTGAGCACATCCGACGGTTTGATATCTTCCTTAACCATCTCAACAACACGCCTTCCTGATTGATGAGACAACACTTTCCGTCTTGAATCCGCTGCCGGAATTGCAGCATTTCCAGGTAGTGACAGCCCAAGTGATTCAACCATCGATGCCATAGTCGATGCCGTTCCCATAACTGCGCAGTGTCCCTGGCTCCGGCACATGGAAGCTTCGGCCTGCTTGAATTCTTCGTCTGTTAACGCACCTCTTTTAGATTCTGACGTAAACCGCCAAATATCTGTTGTTCCTATTTTTTTACCTTTAAAATAGCCGGTCAGCATCGGGCCGCCCGATACAACAAGAGTCGGTATATCCACACTGCAAGCACCCATGACGAGTGAGGGGGTTGTCTTGTCACACCCAACCAACAATACCACCGCATCCAGCGGGTTGGCCCGGATCGATTCTTCGGTATCCATACTTGCCAGGTTCCGGTAGAGCATAGTTGTCGGGCGCATCAGGGTTTCACCCAGCGACATCACCGGGAACTCCAGTGGAAAACCACCGCCTTCCCAAACTCCTCGTTTTACTGCTTCAGCCAAATCACGCAGATGCGCGTTACATGGAGTCAGTTCTGACCATGTATTGCAAATTCCGATAACCGGTTTGCCCTCAAATTCGTCGGCCGGAAACCCCTGGTTTTTCATCCAGCTCCTGTAGATAAATCCATCTCTTCCAGTTTTGCCAAACCAATCTCTGCTTCTGAGTTTCTTATTCATATCCCTTTTTATTTTATTATCTGTCTGCATTTTTCAATTCGCTTACAGTCAGTATAATAGTTTGACTGCAAACTTTCGGTGATTTTTGTTGTAAACCGCGATACTTCCGAAAAAGCTGTTTTTACAGTTTACCTGACAGGTAAACTTTGATGTACAGAACTGTCAGCCACCAAAACGATTAGCCCTAATACCATGAAACGGTACTTTTGCTTTAAAAAGAGAGCCTGACAGCGGGGTCTTGTTCAACTCCTCTTTGCTCATGTTTTCCCGGCAGGTAGTTATGAAAAGTTCATCCAGGTTTTCTCCTCCGAATGTACAGGAGGTCGGTTTTGGAACGGGTACCCGGATTTCAAATTCAGTGTTACCTGTTTCCGGGCTGATGCGGACAACCTTGCTGCCGGCGTACAGTGCTATCCACAAAAAGCCCTCGCTGTCTATCGACATACCATCGGGATACCCATCACGTTCATCTATGGTTCGAATAACAGATCTTTCTAAAAAATTACCCGTTTCTTCATCGTATCGAAACGAGCAAATTTCCATGGTTGGCGTATCGATATAGTAAAACAATCCGGCTTCGGGGTTCCAGGCCAATCCGTTGGAAATCGTAATATCAGACAGCACCCGCTTAATCTGAAAATCAGTATTTAACCGATATAGACTTCCCTCTTTTTTCGATTGATCGTGTGCCATCGTTCCGGCCCAAAAACGTCCTAACGGATCGCATTTTCCGTCGTTAAACCGGTTGCCGGGCCGATCGGGTTCCGGGTCCTTTATTTTTTCAATTTCACCGGATTGATCGTCAAATAGATAGAATCCACTTTGCAGAGCCAGTACCAGGCCTTCTTTTCTCCTCAATGCTGCAGCCCCGATAAATTCACCGATCTCAAATACCTTGTTGGTCCGGTTCTGAGGTGAGTATTGCATCAGATGTCCCGAGAGAATATCGACCCACCAAAGTTTCCCTGTCTTTTCATCCCAAACAGGGCCTTCCCCAAGATGGGCCTTATACTCAAATTCCAGTTCAGCGTCAATTTTTTGAATGGATTTCATATTTACATGGCTAAACAATTCTGGATCATCTTTATTACGATTCGGAATTGACTGCACATAGTAACAGACATAGAATCAAGATTTTTTACTGCCGGCAACTCTAATCCCGATCCCACCGTCAATCCTGATTGGCTGGCCGGTAATAAAGGATCCTTTGTCACTCGCAACAAACGCTGCCAGTTCTCCGATCTCTTCCTGTTCAGCCATCCGTTCCACCAGGTGCAAATCGATTGTTTCCTGCCGAACCAGGTCTGGATCGGGCGATTGACTGAACGCTTCACGATTCAGCGGCGTGTCCACGCCTCCCGGGCATATAGCCACTGATCGGATTTCCGGGGCATATTCCACGGCAATACTGCGCGTCAGGCCTATCAATGCAGATTTGGAGGTTGCATAGGCCGCTACATTCTGCTGAGTTACAAACGCCTGAACACTCGACATATTAACAACGACACCTTTGCCCCTCTTTTGCATTTCGGGTATAGCGTATTTGGCACAAAAAAATGCACCTTTCACATTAACATCCAGGGTGCGATCCCATTGCTCTTCACTTGTCTGTGTTACCGAAGCATATATCAAAATGCCTGCGTTGTTGACAAGTACATCCACAGCGCCAAAATCAACGACTACCTGCCCGATCGTTTTTTTAACTTGTTTTTCATTCGATATGTCACACTTATAAAACCTGGCACGCTCACCAAGTTCACCGGCGAGTAACTTGCCCGCATCCTCATCGACATCCAGAATGGCAATATTGCCGTTTTCCCGGTGAAAAACCCGTGCACAACCTTCTCCAATCCCTTTGGCTCCCCCTGTTATAATGATGGTTTTGTTTGAAAAAGGCATGGTTCAGTGTATGATTAAGATTTCAGGATCCGTATTCGTGAATTTGTTGCTTCATGGACCCGAGATTGTCGATTCCAAGTTCAACCTCATCACCCGGATTGAGATACTGTGGCGGATTGAAACCCAGGCCAACACCGGCCGGTGTTCCGGTGGAGATGATATCACCGGGATGCAGTGTCATAAAATTTGAGATATAGCTGACCAGGAACGGGATACCAAAGATTAAATCACTGGTGTTGCCGTCCTGCTTCATTTCTCCGTTCACCTTCAGCCAGAGTCCAAGGTTGTCTACGTCATCTATCTCGTCCTTCGTCACCAGCCAGGGGCCGATCGGGGCGAAAGTATCACAACTTTTACCCTTCACCCACTGGCCTCCGCGTTCCAGCTGAAAAGACCGCTCACTGTAATCATTGTGCACACAGTATCCAGCTACATAGTTCATAGCTGTTTCTTCGGAAACATAGGACGCCTTTGTCCCGATGACAACCGCCAACTCAACCTCCCAATCCGATTTCTTGCTGCCCTTCGGGATGATCATATCGTCATTCGGCCCGACGATCGCCGAAGTCGCTTTGAAAAACAAGATCGGTTCCTGAGGAATATCCATACCTCCTTCCTTGGCATGATCGGCGTAATTCAACCCAACACAAACGATTTTACCCGTACCGGCAACTGGTGGCCCCAGCCTTTGAGATGCATCAGCCACTTTTTTTTCATCAGACGGTTCGTTATACCAGTTTCGCAATTTCTTCAGGCCATCACCTTCAAAAAATTCAGGTGTAAAGTCGCCAGCCACGGCACTTGCATCAAGCCATTGATTTTGTTCATCTATGATACCCGGTTTTTCTTTTCCGGGCGCACCGAATCGAATTAATTTCATTGGATAGCCAGTTTTTACGATTACTTTTTTAGTTTCTAAAGAAATTTAAACCTTTCTGAATAGATAAATGGTTCAATCATTTTTTCTGTGTACACATTCCTTTTTGCCGGGATACCGTCTGAACTTGAGCTGTCAGCAACAATCGGATCGTTCCACATCAGGTGTTTAATGTAATAAAACCGCCGTCGATTGGGAAATTGGAACCGGTAACAAAAGAAGCTTCATCGGAACATAAATAGAGTGCCATGTGCGCAATTTCTTCAGCTTGTCCCATTCGTCCAATAGGCTGTGTCGCTGAAAGTTTATCAAACATCTCTTTTTCCTTGCCTGGATAGTTCTGCTTGAGGTATCCATCCACAAAAGGTGTATGAACCCTGGCAGGTGAAATGGCATTGCATCGGATCCCCTGCCGGATATAATCTTTGGCTATCGAATAGGTCATAGTGAGCACAGCCCCTTTGCTCATGCTATAGGCAAACCGGTCGTCAATTCCCACTGAGGCCACAACCGATGCCATATTCAGAATCACACCACCACCGGTTTTTTTCATATGGCCGATCGCAGCATGCGAACAGTTATAAACTCCTTTTACATTAACCTGGTACACCCGGTCAAAGTCTGCTTCGCTCGTCTCCTCCAGCTTCCCGATATGGACAATACCCGCATTGTTTACCAAAATATCCAGCCGGCCGCTTTGCCGATAGACACCGTTCGTTACATCATGGATTTTTGTTTGGCTGCCAACATCTGCATGATGGTAGTACGCCTTGCCCCCCTGTTTTTCGATGCCATCAACCACTTCTGCACCGGCGTCATTATTAATGTCAAAAATATGTACTTCTGCACCATGACCGGCAAATACTTCCGCTATACTTCTTCCGATACCTTTGGAAGCACCGGTGATGACAGCCGTTTTACCTGATAGTGAAAACAGTTTCGAATTATTTACAGACAATGTTTTATTTTTTGAAATTGTGATTTAAAGTCCGGCCGATTGCGCCGGTTTTTCTCATGTGAAAAAGCTGTGATGCTCAATTATCGAGCAAATCATCAGATTCCACCCTGTCAGCAAACCACGAATACTACCCCCCAAATTAATAGGGTGCCCGGGAAATGTGCAAACATACTGATATTCACCGGGAGTATGCGGAGCCTGAAAATAAATGGTTTCCAATGCTTTTGGCCCCAATACAGCCGTATAATACAATACATTATTATTTTCGGGTAGATAATTTTCATCTTTTTAGTAAAACACTTCGATAGTTATTCCATTTAAAAAAACCCTGATCATTTTCCAATAATCAGGGTTGAAATTGATGATGTATCTATTGAGATCAATAGAATATGATTCCGGCTACGGAATGAATTGGTCGTATCATAAAGTATTTATGTTGCCGGCCCCCACCGGTCGCTTTTGTACAAAATTATTGCCTGGCTTTCCTTTCCTTGTTTGTTGCTTTTCATTTCTTATAATACAATTGAATCGCATCATACCCTGTAAATAAACCTGTTTTGTAGAATGCGTTTAAAAAGCAAGATCCTCATTATAACCGGAAGTACGACCGGCATTGGCAAGGCAATTGCAGAAAGATGTGTAACCGAAGGGGCAAAAGTTGTGATACATGGCCTGGAAAAAAATCTAGGTGAGGAGGTCACAAAAAAAATCGGTTTGGAAAATGTAACCCTGCCTATCCAGGACATTACCGAAGCAGACGCTGCTGAAAATCTCGTTCGAATTGCTCTTGAGAAATTCGGCAGGTTAGATGCAATTGTTAACAACGCAGCTGCTGTGGAGGCATCAAATATTCATACAATTGATTTAACCGCATTCCGCCGAATTCTGGAAACTAATACACTTGCACCATTCGCCTTGATCAAGGAGGCTTTACCCGAACTCCGGAAAACCAGGGGTTGTGTACTGAACATCGGGTCTGTCAATGCCTGGAGCGGTGAAGAAAACCTGTTCGGGTACAGCGTCTCGAAAGGTGCACTTATGACGATGACCCGCAATCTGGGCGATTCACTGCATAGAACTGAAGGTATACGCGTGAATCAGATTAACCCGGGATGGGTCCTTACTGAAAATGAAGCCAAACGGAAAAAAGAGCACGGACTCTCGCAAGACTGGTACAAACAGATTCCAGTGGAATATGCTCCGGCGGGACGCATTATAAAACCGGAAGAAATGGCGGCAGCGGCAATTTACTGGTTATCTGACGAAAGCGGGCCTATTAGCGGACAAGTTGTGGACCTGGAGCAATACCCGCTTATTGGCCGAAATGACCCAAAAGACTTTTAATGCAACCCTTACATCCGGCAATTTCACACTCGTAATACTACGGTGAGGTGAAACCGTTCAATCATTTTTTTCAATCTATAATCATGCGATTCGGGCGAAATCCAATCCAATGTAATTGGAAAGAAATATATTATAGTCGAAAAGCAAATGCTTATAATTTAATTATAGTTATTCTTCCTGAAAACCACCCAGATACACCTTCTGCAGACGCGGGTCTTCGCGAACCTCTTCGGCCTTGCCCTCCAAGACAATGGAGCCGGTTTCAATCAGATATGCCCTGTCGGCCAGCCGCAGAGCCATATTGGCATTCTGTTCTACCAGCAGAAGGGTTAATTTCTCTTCACTGCGAATTCGTTCGATGATCTCAAATACTTCCCTGACCAGTTTCGGTGCAAGTCCCATCGAAGGTTCATCAAGCAGCAATACACGGGGCTTGCCCAGCAGGGCCCGCCCGATCACCAGCATTTGCTGCTCACCACCCGAAAGGTAACCGGCCTGGGTATGAAGGCGGTCGGCAAGCTGGGGAAAGTATTCGAATATCCGATCCATCTCGCGGGGAACTCCTTCCCGGTCTTTCCGTGTATAGGCCCCCATCAACAGATTATCGCGAACGCTAAGGTCCGGAAACACATACCGGCCTTCCAACACGTGAACAACACCTCTAGGGACCATCACATGAGGTGGGGAACCGGTAACATCCTCCCCGTCCAGTAGGACCTGTCCGCCGGTAATTCGGCCTTCTCCCTGCAACATTCCCGATAGCGCCTTCAGCGTCGTGGTTTTGCCGGCACCATTGGCTCCCAGCAGGGCTACACACTCTTTCTCATGTACGTACAGGCTCACATCGTGCAAGACCCGGACGACGTCCTGGTAGGCAGCTTCCAGGCCGACAACCTCCAGGGCCGGCTCATGCGTGTGGTCCTTTGAGTTCACTATTCCTCCCAGATTTTGACCCACTCCCCATCCTGAACCTGGTAAATCCCGGCATAACTGTTGGGCCGGTGGCTATCCGGACTGTAGGAAACCGGCGGAACCAACCCGCCCGGTGAAAAATCCTCCAACTGGTAAAACATCTCCCGAAGATTGTCTCCAGTGATTTCCAATTCCTCATCAATAGTCATACCAATCACTTCGGCAGCAAGTAGAGCCTGAGCCCAACCGCGAATATAATGAGTGTTCGGGTTCGAATAATTGGCTTCCATGATCGCTTCCATAGCAGGCACATCGGTATCACCGTATACAGCCGACCCATACAAGGCAAGATGGCCTTCGGCGTCGGCGCCGGCTGAGCGTATAAAGTTCTCATCTCCGGCATAGATATTTCCGATTATCACCGCATCGCTTTCCTGTCGTCGAAGATCCCGGGCCAACACTGCCATGGCCGTATGCGTATTACCCAACCATATATGGGTGGCATCGGCATTTCGGAGCGATAAAGCCTGCTGCACGGCCGAGGTCGGTGTGTAGCTGATATCCTGTTCGCTGACGATAGGAACGCCCGCCTGCAACGCTTCTTCCTTGATGGCCGGTATCGGTGCCATGCCAAATCCACCCGGACTCCGGGCCAGCCCGAGGCGTCCTTCCCGAGCGGCTACATACCGGACAGCACCACGGGCGGCCGTCGAATAATCGGTATTGGTGATGAAGAAAAAGGGAGCCAGTTCGGGATTGACAAAACGCTCATCGTATGAGGTAGGCATGTAGATCACCCGGGCCCTGGCCGACAGGTCCATCACCGCTTCGCTGTCTGGTGTTCCGAATCCGTGAATGAGCGATACCTCATAGTCGGAGGTCAGCTCCCGGAAATAGGAAATGGTTCGAGGGACGTTGTAGCCGGCTTCCCGCTCAATCAGGCGGATCGGCCGACCGCGTACACCGCCTTGCTGATTGATCCAGCGCCACCCGTCGCGCACCCCGTCTGCCAGCGGAATACCTACATCCGAGGTTTCCCCCGTCCGGTTGGTAATCTGTCCGATCCGTATCGTCCCTTCCTCTTCGGCCGGCTCGCAGGCCACCAGGAAAATGGAACCACCAAATAGTAACAGCAGGATGAGAAAATAACGGTGAAATGCCAAAAGGATCTTCATGATATTTTATGTTTCATGATTGGTTTTTAAATATTGTCTTATCAAGATACCGAATCAACCTGCGCCAGGTCCGGGCCAGACCCCGCGGCTCGTATATTAAAAAAATGACGACCAATAGACCGAATATAAACATACGAATTGGGGCCATCAGAGCCATGTCATCAACCAGCCGCCTGCCGATGATATCCAGCAGTTCCGGCACCAATACAATAAAAACGGCTCCAAGCACCGCTCCCGAAAGTGTTCCAAGGCCACCTATGATGATCATCACCAGCAGTTCTATGGAGCGCATCAGGTCGAACGCCTCAGTTGCCACAAACTGCAGGTGCCATCCGTAAAGCGCTCCCGCCACCCCGGCATAAAAATGCCCTATGGTAAAAGCAACCAACTTGGTATGGGTCAGATTGACGCCCATAATTTGCGAGACGATCGGCCGCTCCTTG
>SLQC01000307.1 GCA_007131625.1 Balneolales bacterium
TCTTATCAGAATCTTCGTCCTTCTTATCAGATTTCTTACCGGAATCTCCGTCGACGTCGAGATCGGAAATATCCTCACCTTCCTCACCGAGAATAACCAATTTTCCACCAAGGGGGACCGAATCGCCTTCCTGAACCAGAATCTTCAAAACGGTACCGTCGTCAAACGCTTCCAGGTCCATGGTCGCCTTGTCGGTTTCCACTTCGGCCACGATATCTCCAGCCGATACCTTGTCGCCTTCTTTGATATTCCACTTTGCGATCACCCCTTCTTCCATGGTGTCGCTGAGTTTGGGCATGTCAATCACTGTTGCCATAAGACTTCCTCTGTTGAATTGAATTAAATGGTATTACGATCTGTAAGTTACATTGTTGACAGCATCTATAACCTGTTTCGGATTCGGTTGCCACAGGTCAAACAGCTTTTTGGAAAACGGAGCCGGCACATCGGGGATTGTTACACGAAGTACAGGCGCATCCAGATAGTCAAACGCTTCACGCTGAATCTGAAAACCAACTTCGGCCGCCACACCGCCAAATGGATGGGATTCGTCAACCACCACACACCGGTTAGTTTTCTTCACCGACTTTATGACAGTATCTATGTCAAAAGGCTTGATGGTTCTCGGGTCGATGAGTTCCACCTCCACACCGTCTTTGGCGAGCTCTTCAGCCGCTTTTTTAGCGACATGATAAATCTTACCGTCAGCTACAATGGTAACATCCGACCCTTCTCGTTTGATTTCCGCCTTTCCAATGGGAAGAAGGTACTCCTCGTCGGGCACTTCCTGTTTCAATCCATACATCTGTTCCGACTCCAGAAATATAATGGGGTTATCGTCCCGGATAGCCGTTTTGAGCAATCCTTTGGCATCGTATGGTTCAGAGGGATGGATAGTGATGAGCCCGGGAAGATGGGCATAGAGACTTTCATAAGCGACCGAGTGGGTGGCCCCAAGCTGACCGGCAGAGCCGTTCGGACCGCGAAACACTATCGGAATTTTGACCTGTCCACCACTCATATGCCGAATTTTGGCGGCATTATTGATGATCTGGTCCATTCCTACGACCGCAAAGTTGAATGTCATAAACTCAACGATCGGTCGCAGACCATTCATGGCAGCACCTACGCCGAGTCCGGCAAAACCAGCCTCGGAGATCGGAGTATCTATCACACGTTTGTCGCCGAATTGTTCGAGTAAACCCTGAGTCGCTTTATAAGCACCGTTGTATTCGGCGACTTCCTCACCCATTATAAATACATTTTCGTCACGTTCCATCTCTTCCCGGATGGCATCGCATATCACTTCTCTGAATTGTTTCTGCGCCATAATATGTTTACTTCAGAATTTCTGTTACAGTCGTTTTTTAGACAGGTGGGGTTATCAGGTGAGGTAAGGAAAGTCATCTTCGGCATAGACATCCTGATACAACGCTTCGTCGGACGGAAAATCGTTATTTTCAGCAAAATCAATGGATTCCAGCACGATTTTGTCGACTTCATCGAAAATGGATTGGAGATCTGTTTCTTTAGCGATTTGCCTCTCAAGCAGATAGGCTTTCAATCGTTCGATAGGATCGGTTTTTTTGTAATCCTGGAGTTCTTCTTTGGTGCGATAGGTGGCGGGATCACTCATGGAATGACCGCGATAGCGATAGGTCTTTATTTCCAGAAAAAAGGGTTCCTTTGTTTTCCTGACCTCATTGGCGATTTCACTCAGTTTTTCGATCACACTGAATACGTCCATACCATTGACTACATCGTGTTTCATCCCGTAAGGAAGGGCACGGTCGACCAGTTCACCTGCACTGTGCCGCTGAACAGCGGTACCCATGGAATATCCGTTGTTTTCAACGACATAAATGACAGGCAGTTTCCATAGTTGTGCAAGGTTGAAGCTTTCATTTAGTGTACCCTGGTCTATGGAGCCGTCACCGAAAAAGCAGATGGTCAATCGGTCATTTTCCTGGTATTTATTGGCAAATGCAATACCTGCCGCCAAGGGAAGGTGGGCCCCTACGATGGCATGTCCGCCCCAGAAATGCTTTTCAGGTTTGAAGTAATGCATGGAGCCGCCTTTGCCCTTGCTGCAACCGTCTTTCTTGCCGAACAACTCGGCCATCGCTTCGTTGGGAGTAATGCCTTTAACAAGTCCAAGTCCGTGATTCCTGTACGTTGTAATGAAATCGTCATCATCTTCGAGTACATAAGCCGCACCGGTGGAAACCGCTTCTTGTCCGGAATAGAGATGCAGGAAACCTCCGAACTTCCCTTTTTGATACATCTGCATGCAGCGTTCTTCAAAACGGCGTTGCAGCATCATCGACCTGTACAGTTCCAGCAGTTCCTCTTCCGATATCTTCAACCCTTTATGGGTTTTCTGTGTCGGTTTCGGTAAATCGTGAGCCTTGATAATGGTTGCTGTTCTGCTGGTTATATTTTGATTATTTTTTGACATTTATACTCCAACCGTTAATATCATAATATCATATCGTTTTATAAAGAATAAATTGAATAGCAGACTTCCGCGACAATATTCTTTTATCTATTCGCCCTTAGTTCACCCGGAATTCCATTTTATTTTCAAAATCATGACCCGTCTGCGGTTATTCCGAGCTTCCGTATGTATACATCTGCCTGATTTTCGGGTGCCAATATACATAATTTCGGCAAGATTTGCAGTGATAAACACCGGTGCCGCTGATATCATTCTGATGCAGGCAGACAATCATGAGAGCATGGTTTTTGCCTGGTCGAATACCTCGGGCAGTTTCTCCGGCTGTTTCCCGCCGGCGGTGGCCAGATTCGGTTGTCCTCCACCACCGCCGCCTACCAATTTTGCGAGAGTGCCAACCAGCGCACCCGCTTTGATTCCGTTGGTTATGAGATCCTCGCTTACTGCTGCCATAAGATAGACTTTCCCATTTTCCACATCTTTTGAACCCAGGACAATGACCGTTTTTTCGCCGGACTTAGCAAGTGCGTCATACCCCAACTGCTTGAGGGTGGACATATCCGCTCCTTCGATCTCACCTGCAGCCAGCCGGATGTCTTTACCGGTAGTCACCGCCTGTGAGAGCAATTGGTCGAGCTTTATTCCAGCCTGCTGCCGTTTCAGCTTCTCATACTGTTTTTCAAGTTGCTTATACTCTTCCAGCAACCTGGCAATTTCTTCACCGGGATCGCCGCCCTGTCCAAGTTGCTTCCTGATGTTCTGCAACTGTTGTTTTTCCCGGCGCAGATACTGATCGGCTGCCGAACCTGTGAAAGCTTCGATTCGCCGGATTCCCGCTGCCACCGAACTCTCTGCGATCAGCCGGAAATAGCCTATTTCCCCGGTTGCATCTACATGTGTGCCACCGCACAGCTCAACCGAATATTGGGGATCGAAGGTGACCATTCGAACCCTTTCCCCGTATTTTTCTCCGAAAAGCATCATGGCGCCGCGTTTTTTTGCCTCCTCAATGGGTACATCGCGATCATCCTGCAGGGCGATATTCTTCCGGATTTTTTCGTTGACCTGTGACTCGATTTCGTCAAGTGCTGTTGCTGTTACCGGTTCGTAGTGGGAAAAATCAAACCGAAGGCGTTCCGGCGCGACCAGTGACCCTCGCTGGACGACATGTTTTCCGAGGGTATCCCGGAGGGCGGCGTGCATCAGATGTGTTGCCGTGTGATTGCGTTCGATTTCGTGGCGCCGGTCGGCATCCACCGCTGCAACCCAGTTGCCATCGGTCGATTCAGGCTTTTTTTCGACAAAATGGACCCTGTGATCCCCGATATCCTGCACATCAACTACGTTCAGTACCTCCCCGCTTACAGCGTTGGTGATGACACCGGTATCGGCTACCTGTCCGCCACTTTCCGCATAAAATGGAGTGCGGTCGAGGAGTAGCAAGTGTTTGCCCTTACTTTCTGCAACATCCAGAATACGGCATTGGGTCTCCATCTCATCATACCCGGTAAAATCTGTCCCCGTTCCGGATACTATCTCAAACAGCTGCCCGACCGGAACTTCGTCAGTATCGCTTTCCGCCTTAAACTTGCCGGCTTTCCGCGCCCGCACTTTCTGTTCATTCATCAGCTCATGAAAACGGTCGATATCGACGGAAACCCCACGCTCGCGAGCCATCAAGTCGGTCAGATCGACAGGAAAGCCGTACGTATCATGCAATTTGAATGCTTCGTCACCCGACAACCGCTTCTTCCCCTCAGACATCTTGTTAAAGTAGGTGATTCCCTGATCGAGCGTCCGTAAAAAGGAAACTTCTTCAGCTTTGACGACTTTCTTCACATGTTTGCTTTTCTCTGTCAGCTCCTGAAAGACTTCTCTGAACTGGTCGGCCAGCACATCCACCAGGTCACTCATAAATGCTTCGCGAATTCCGAGTCGGTCCCAGGCATAGCGGCTGGCCCGGCGCAGAATCCTTCGGATCACATACCCGCGATCTTCGTTGCTCGGCATAGCGCCATCGGCAATTGCAAAACTGACCGCTCGAATATGATCCGCTATCACACGCTTCGCGATGTCGGTTTCATCGGATTTTCCGTACGGAATACCGGCCCGGTCGCTGATGGCCTTGAGCAACGGAGTAAAAATATCAGTATCATAATTCGATTTTTTCCCCTGCAATACAGCGACGATACGCTCAAACCCCATACCGGTATCGACATGCTGCGCGGGGAGCGCATTAAGAGAGCTGTCCTTTTGCCGGTCAAACTGAATGAAAACCAGATTCCAGATCTCCATCACACGCGGATCGTCCATATTGACAAGCGAAGCGCCGTCCACCTTCTTACGCTCCTCGTCAGTACGCAGGTCGATATGCACTTCGGAACAGGGTCCGCATGGACCGGTATCTCCCATCTCCCAGAAATTGTCCTTTTTTCCAAACTTCAGAATGTGTGATTTTTTTATGGGTGTTTCAGAAGCCCAAAATCCGCCGGCTTCGTCATCGGCGGGGAGACCTTCATCGGGATCTCCTTCAAACACGGTGGCATAGAGGCGGTCAGGCTCCAGTCCCCAGCGGTCAACCAGAAGCTCCCATGCCCAGGCAATCGCCTCTTCTTTGAAATAATCGCCGAACGACCAGTTGCCGAGCATCTCGAAGAGCGTATGGTGGTAGGTGTCGTGACCGACTTCTTCCAGATCGTTGTGTTTCCCGCTTACCCGGATGCATTTCTGGGTATTGGCTACCCGCTGCCAGATCTTGCCGGAACGGTTAAGTCCTTTCTTTTCTCCGAGAAATATCGGTTTGAAAGGATTCATTCCCGCATTGATAAACAACAATGTGGAGTCGTCCTGCGGCACCACCGGAGCACTTTCAACTATGAAATGTTCCTTTTCCCGGAAGAAATCAAAGAATTCCTGACGAATCTGGTCTGATCTGCGAACGGACATGAAAATGTGGTATTAATATAAAATGAGATGGTACTTTTTCAGGTTTTCAATAACCTATTAAAATAACAAATCACATACAAACATGCTTGGTATTCATCGCAAACCGGAAAGTATTACAGTGAATTGCACTTATGCTTTTTGTATCTTGCAAGCATCAATTTCAATTTATTATATCATTACACCCTTCTTATACTTATTAATCAATTCGTTATGCAATACACTTTCTCATGGGTACTGTTAGGTGGACTGATATGGGCGACAGCTTGTACTACCGACACGCAAAACGTTCTGACAGAAACCGAAGACCAGCAGCAGAAACCCGACATTATGCTCACTGAAGACAATCCATTTTATGCTCCCAGCACTCTCCCCTTTGAGGCACCCGATTTCGATGCCATCAGTGATGACGATTTCAAACCGGCAATGATAGCGGGAATGGCCCATGAGCTCGAAGAGATCGAAGCTATTGCAACCAATCCGGAGCCTCCGACTTTTGAAAATACACTGGCCGCACTGGAAAAAACCGGGAAATTGCTCACCAGAACTCAGCTGGTGTTCTTCAACCGAACCTCGGCTCATACCAATGAAACCATTCAATCCGTGCAGTCTGAAATGGCACCGAAGTTCGCTGAGCACTCCGATAATATCCGGTTGAACCCCGAGTTGTTCGAACGAGTCCGGGCACTTTTTTATAACAAACAAGCACTGAACCTCGATGAAGCCTCGATGAAACTGCTTACCGATACGTATCGCAGTTTTGTGCGTGCCGGAGCGCTATTGAACGAAGGCGAACAGCGGCGCATCCGCGAAATCAACTCGGAGATATCCTCCCTGCAAACCGAATTTCAGGAGAGTGTACTTGCCATGAACCGTGAAAGAGCGCTTATTATCGAAAGTGAGGAAGAGCTTGACGGACTCAGCCGTGACCGAATCGCAGCCGCCCGGGAAGCGGCCGAAGAGCGGGGTTATAATGGCAAGTATCTGCTTTCCATCACCAATACCACCCGAGTGCCGCTGCTTACCAGTTTAAAGAATCGTGAGGTGCGCAAAAAATTATGGGAGGCCTCAGCGAACCGGGGAATTGGAGAAAATGGTGGTATTGACACGCGTTTTATCGTATTGAAACTGGCAGAACTGCGTGCGGAACGTTCCCGGCTTCTCGGTTATCCCGACTATGCGACCTTCGCCCTGGAACCGCAGACAGCTCAGAATCCGGACAATGCTTTGGAGATGCTCACCGACCTCATCCCGGCAGTCCGGGCTAATACCGCCCGGGAAGCCGAAATGATCCGCGACAGGATGCGCCAGGATGAAATTCAAGATGAAGTCATGCCCTGGGACTGGGAATACTATGCCGAACGTGTTCGAGAATCTGAATACGATATCGACGATGAAGAAATACGTCCATATTTTGAGTTGAACCGCGTTCTGGAAGACGGAGTATTTTATGCGATGAAACGCCTTTACGGAATAACATTTGAAGAACGTCACGATTTGCCGGTATACCATCCCGATGTACGAGTATTCAATGTTTATGACGAAGACGGCGAACAGCTCGGATTATTCTACGGTGATTATTTTGCCCGCGATTCAAAACGAGGTGGCGCATGGATGAGCTCTTTCGTAATTCAATCGCACCTGCTGGAACAAAAACCGGTCATCGTTAATGTATTGAATATTTCGAAACCGGCAGAAGGAGAACCGGCACTGATCAGTTTTGACAATGTGACCACCCTGTTTCACGAAATGGGTCATGGCGTGCACGGCCTGTTTTCCGATGTAAAATGGCCATCCCAGGCGGGCACTTCCGTACCGCGTGATTTCGTAGAGTTTCCCTCCACTTTTGAAGAGGACTGGGCCATCCATCCCGAAGTACTGGCCAATTATGCCATCCATCATGAAACAGGCGAACGTATACCTGACGATTTACTGGACCGGATCATTGCCGCCCGGGATTTCAATCAGGGGTTCGAAACCCAGGAATATCTGGCCGCAACCATGATCGACATGGAATGGCACACCCTCACCCCCAATGAAGTCCCCGACGATGTCATCTCCTTTGAACAAGCGGCACTCGCCAAATATGGACTCGATAACAAAGCAGTACCACCCCGGTATAAGTCAACCTATTTTTCACATATTTTTTCAGGTGGATACGCGGCTAATTACTATGCTTATATATGGAGTGAAGTGCTTGCTGCCGACGCGTTTGCATATATGAAGGAACGTGGCGGACTCACACGGGAAAATGGGAATCACTACCGCAGCACCATACTCTCGCGCGGCGGAAGCCGGGAAGCGATGGATCTTTATCTCGATTTCAAGGGTGAGGAGCCAGAGGTAGAAGCTTTATTGCAGAGGCGAGGGCTGGATGTTCGTCGAGCTGAATGATATTCGATCTATCCCATCCATGAACAGAGCAGTAAATGACGACTCAATATGTATTTCCAGCGGGAAGATTATGTGATGAAAACGAGCGGATGTGCGGAGACAGCTATCATCGTTTTGATATCGATTCGGACCGCAATGACCTTGGCATTTCGCTGGATCTTTTTCGAGATATCGGATCCCGGCAGAATGGTGACCGTTAGACTCAATTATGATTTTGCGCGATAATCTCCATCTTCTTCCAGATCTGAAACCTTCTGTTTTCTATCAGAGTTCTACGGCTGCCTCTATGAAGTTTTCGGCTCACACTTTGATGTCATCGGTTTCCACTTCGATATCTTCGGCTGACTCTATGAAATCCACGTCTTCCTCTTCGACTTCCTCGATTTCCTCGACTTCCTCGACTTCCACTCTGAAATATCGGATTTTCGCTCTGTCTTCCCGGGTTTTCACCACTTTGTTGCCGATTTTTCTCATTTTTATATTACCAGCATTGATACTGATCCAGGGATGCAGCAATAACACCCGGGAGCACGAATCACATCCTCCGGATTCGCGAACAAATGAACAGTCCCTGGTATCATCATCGACGAAAAACCATCACTCCGAACCCTGGTCCATTGAGCCATTGCCGGATGGTGCTGCTACAATTGTTCGGGATATGTTCGGTCGAAATGTCGTGATCCCGAACGATGTGCAACGGGTCATTGGCCTGCGTGCAGGTGCACTTCGCATGCTCGCCTATCTAAATGCGATCGATCTGGTTTCCGGCATCGAGGAACCCGAACGGCGTTTCGACCGTCTCTACCTCTCGGCCTACCCCGAATTACGTGACCTGCCAACCATCGGTCCATTGATGGGCGGTGACACTGAACTGCTTGTAGCAGCTGGTCCCGACCTTCTTTTCCTTACCTTTACAAACAAGACACAAGCCGACGAACTGCAGGCACGCACCGGAATCCCTGTAATCGCGCTCGAATATGGTGATTTCACCGATAGAAGCGAATACTTTTTCTCCTCGCTGCGCCTGATGGCCGCCGTACTCGGACGGGAGGAACGCGCCGACTCACTTATAACCGCTATCCATGAGTCTCTCTTAGAACTGGAAGAGCGCACATCGGGCATCCCGGAACCGGACCGTCCCCGAACTTACGTTGGCGGTGTATCCTACCGGGGCGCCCGCGGTATCACTTCCACCGAGCCGCACTATCCCCCTTTCCGGTTTTTGCAGGCCATCAACGTTGCCGGAGACATCGATCCGCGTCTCATCAACCCGGTTCAGGGGACTTATATCGACAAAGAGCAGCTCATCCTCTGGGATCCCGACGTTCTTTTCGTCGATTTGTCCGGCATACACATAGCCGGACCCGAAATTTCTTCCCTCACACCACTCGCGCGCACTCTCACCGCACTCCAAAGCGGAGAAGTCTATGGAGTATTGCCGTATAACAATTACGCGACCAACTACGAAGCCATCCTGGCCAATGCCTGGTACGCAGGAACCGTATTGTATCCTGATCGTTTTGACGATATTGAACTCTCGGAAAAGGTGGATCACATATTCAAAATGTTTCTTGGAAAGCCATTATACGATGAGATCCGTGCTCAAACCGGCGGCTACCGACGCCTTGATCAAGAATTGTTATGACCGGAACCGGCCTGATTGACCAATATCGCCGTTACACACGAAACCGATTGTTCTTCATCTTATTGGTGATAGCCGGAATCGTGGTAGTCGGACTTTATGCCGTCATATCCGGTGCCGCCGGCATCGCGATCAAGGACGTGATGTCCGTATTCACCGGCGGGGCCGACAATATCACGAATCAGATTGTGCTGCATATCCGCATGCCGCGGGTCCTTGCCGCGCTTCTTGCCGGCCTCGCCCTCTCCTCATCGGGAGCCGTAATGCAGAGCATCCTTCGCAACCCTCTCGCCTCGCCTTTTACTCTGGGTATTTCCGGCGCTGCGGCCTTCGGTGCGGCCTTTGCAATTGTAGTTTTGGGCGCAGGTAACATGTTCGACGGTTCCGCCCTTTTCGAAGACTTCTCTCCATCGATCGGATCCAGCTTCTTCGACCGGTTCGGCGACCGCTACCTCGTCATGGGTTCCGCCTTCATCTGGAGCATGACCAGTACATTCTTCATTCTGGCCATCGCCCGATACCGAGGCGTAACTCCCGAAGTAATGATCCTCGCCGGCATCGCCATCGGCTCCCTTTTCAGTGCAGGGGTATCTGCCATGCAGTATATGGCAACGGAAGCCGAACTCGCCGCCATCGTTTTTTGGATGTTCGGCGACCTTGGACGCGCAACCTGGCACGAGGTTGCCATCCTGTCTCTGCTTCTGATCCCAATACTCATCTTTTTTTCCATGATGTCCTGGAACTACAAATCGTTGCAGTCCGGCGATGAATTTGCCCAAAGTCTCGGTGTGAATCCCTTCCGGATCAGGCTTTCCGGCATGCTGGTTGCGTCTCTGGCAACTGCTGTGGTGGTCAGTTTTTATGGCATCATCGCATTTGTCGGATTGGTCGTACCCCATATCGTGCGCCGGTTTATCGGGGGCGACGAATCTTTCCTTATTCCCGCATCTGCCCTGTTCGGAGCACTGTTTTTGCTGCTGTCTGATACAGTCGCCCGGACCCTGTTCTCCCCCGTTATTCTCCCGGTGGGCATTTTGACCTCCTTCATTGGTGCTCCCCTGTTTCTGTTTTTACTGCTTAAGGGCCTTGGAAAAAGTTATTGGACTTAAATGTCATCCTTTGGGATGTTGCATTCAGTTAATATTCAGCATCACCCTGACACTTCATGATAATTCGTTGCGTTACTTCATAATATGATTATTACTTTTTTGGATTATTCGGGAAAATTCATCTGATTGCCGTCAAATATGAATATTACTTTGCGAGATATTACTTTCAGCTACGACAAAGACCCGGTCTTGAATGGCATCAACGCGGCCATAGAACACGGCGACCTTGTCGCTCTTGTTGGTCCCAACGGATCGGGGAAAAGTACGCTGATCAAGTGCATCAACGGGATTCTGGCCGTCAGTGAGGGGGAAGTGCTGCTTGACGGCACAAACATCCGCACGATCCCGACAGCAGAACGCGCCCGTAAAATCGCTTATGTCCCGCAAACAGAACATAAAGCAGTTCCAATGAAGGTTTTCGATGCCGTTTTACTCGGACGGAAGCCCTATATCTTCTTGAAACCATCCAACTCGGATCTCGAAATAACATCCGGCATTTTGAAACAATTCGACCTGGAAGATGTGGCCATGCGGGATGTACATACATTAAGCGGTGGACAGCAACAGCGTGTTTTTATAGCCAGGGCGTTGAACCAGCAACCGGACATCCTTCTGCTGGATGAACCCACCGCCAACCTCGATTTGAAATATCAGATGGAGATTCTTGGGCTGCTCCGCTCTCTGACGCAGCAAAATATCACTATTGTCATTGCCATGCATGACATTAACATGGCTTCGCATTTTGCCAACCGGGTTGTGATGCTCAAACAGGGATCCGTCTTTGCCAGTGGTGGCCGGGAAATCGTTACAGCCGAAAATGTAGAGCAGCTGTTCCAGGTTAAAGTACGTATCATATATGAAAACGGTACCCGGTTCATCGTTCCGGTTGAATGACCCGATGGTATTCCTGTGTCGTTTGTTTAGCTGGTTGCGACAGCGGCCGGGTTACACATTTGACCGGATTCAAATCATCTTCACAGAATGGGATTATGTTATTTTACAAGTACACATCCAATCGATAACGTATGATTTCGTAGTATACCTGCAGCTATGTCAACCAGACCGCCCCGACCCATAAGCTAAAAACATCACCTGGGATACAGCCACTTATTAAAGATCCATTTATGAAGCCAAAACATTTCACCATGAAACCGGTGGGAATTGTTCACAGCAATTGTAATGATGTGAATGATGTCGCCCTGATGCGAGATTCTGTGAGTATTATCGAAGTGGAGGATGCATACGTGGAAGCGCTGTACAAGATCGAATTTTGTGAGTATGTGGATGTCGTGTTTTATTTCCACAAGTCAGCGATTTCAGAAGAAACTTCAGGTGAAAAGTCCGGTGTGAAAAGCAGCAAGAAATTCGATTTAGAATCTTGTTCAAAAACCGGCCGGGAGTTTGATACAGAAACTTGTTCGAATGCCGGCCGGGGATCCCGCACACAGGCTTCTGCGTTGCGTCGCAAAACCAAATCCGGAGAGGAACGCGGTGTTTTTGCCTCGCGTGCACCATATCGGCCCAACTTCATCGGCATTACAACGGTGAAGATGCTAAGTCGCGACGGCAACCGTCTCCGCGTTACCGGTCTTGACGCCATCAATGGAAGTCCCGTACTTGATATCAAATCCTGCGACACCTCGCATCTTGACAACATCTCGTCTGACGATATTCATAAATCCATTCTCAAATCCAATCCCCGCATTGCCATTCAAAAACATATCATGGCCGGTGATACAGAAAAGCTGCTGATTCTGGCCGCGCAAATTCACGGTCACTATTGTCCGGGCCTGGCAATGGGTGTGATGGCGGCAGTGCATGCGATGAAGGAGCTTCAGTCTGGCAATCATTATCCGAACGGAAATCAGACCAGTATCGATTCCTCCGGCAATGATGGGCCATGCACCTTCACCGATTCTGACGGTTTGGAGGATCTGCTTGCCATCGTCGAAACCAACAACTGTTTTTCGGATGGTGTACAACTGGTCACCGGTTGTTCGTTCGGAAACAACAGTTTGATTTATCACGATCTGGGAAAAACTGCGTTCACACTCACCCGGCGGGATGGAAACGGAATAAGGGTCATTTCCCGTCCGGATTCACAGTCCTATATCCGTTCAGCATTCCCCGATTTCAATGAGCGTTACAAGCGTGTAGTGTCAGATCAGGTACGCGACGAATCGGAAGTGGCCGCTTACAAAAAAAGCGGCGTCGAACGCTCTTTCGGAACACTGTCCCTGGATTTTGAACGGATATTCGACACGAAACGGGTCACGGTATCCATCCCGGATTATGCGCCAACTTATGAAAGCGAAATGTGTGCTCACTGCGGAGAAAGTGTGATGTCATTACGAACGATGGATACAGACATGTCCATAAATGAAAAAACCGGATCAACTTCATTTGCCACCCCGGAAAAGGGGCTCTCCTCGACCCGCAAACCGAAACTTTGCCTCCGTTGTGCCGGAGCTCCGTTTTCGGTTCTCGACGGACACGGTATTCGTATTTCCGATTAATTATTTCAGCCAGACACAAACCGTCCATCGACACAGCCCGCTCATTTCATCAATAACATCTGCCTGCTCTTGGTTTGCGATTCTGTTTGAAGCCGGTACAGGTATGCACCACTGGGCAGAGTCGTGGCGTCAAAGCTTACTTCATATACTCCCGGGCTTTTATACTTATTCACAAGGGTTACCACCTGTTGGCCCAAGGCATTATACACATCCAGCCTCACATTGGTCGGTTCCGGAACTGCATAGCCGATCTGTGTCGTAGGATTGAATGGATTCGGATAATTTTGTCGGAGTTCCAATGTAGCAGGGAGTACTTCATTATCTGCTGACGTTGGTAAATCGAGGGCATCCACATCTTCCCAGTAGAGCGCGGGATATTCTTCGGTCAGGAGCCAGATCTTGTCAAAGTCCAATACAGACATGTTTTCAAATGCGGAAAGGCCTGTCATTTGGGATGTTGTGAGGCTGGTGATGCCATCCGGGTTACCCCAGCCAACCCCATTATTTTGTTGACTCGATTCCCTGTCCCAGTAGCTGGATACAATGTTAGCTGTATTTAATCCAATAAGCCCCCCGACATAAAGACTTCCTTTCACTTTGCCGCTTGCATAAGAAGTAGAAACTAATCCATTACCCACGTTTACCCCAGCCAAGCCGCCAACTTCGTTTTCCCCGGTTACAAAGCCGAGTGCATAAGAGTCACTAATCTTTCCTTCATTTTCATTATATCCAACCAACCCGCCAACATTATCGTACCCCGAAACATCGCACGTGGCAAAGGAGTTGATAATCGACCCGGTATTCCACCCCACCAATCCACCGACATAAATTCTTCCCGAAATAACCCCTGTTACTGATGAATTGCGAATCTCCCCCGCGTTGTATCCTACCAAACCACCGACGCGGTTAAGTCCGGTAATATGGAGATTTTGAAGTCTCGTATTTATTATCCGGCCATTTTCGACCCGTCCGAACAATCCGGCATAAGCCAATGCCGGACAGACCGGGCAATAGACAATCGTCAAATCCGAGATGATAAAACCGGCTCCATCATACGTTCCACTAAACGGGTATCCGGGAACCCCGATGGGTTGAAACCCCAGACTGTCATTCCAGGCTACCGCTTCACCGGCATCAATATCATTGACCTGAATAAAATGCCTGTCCGTATGATTTCGGATTTCCTGCAATTGATCAATTGTCTCCACATGCCAGGGATCTTCTTCTGTACCAGACCCACCGGCAAACTTGGCTTGAACAATTGAATTTGAAAATGATATTAGTAGAATAACCAGTAAAAAATGTTTCATTATATGCATGCCCGGAGTTGACTGTCTACATGGATATTAAAAAAAATAATTATGGGCTATGGGAATTACCGACATATTTTAATGACAGGGCTTATAACTATAACCTGTCAAAATCATAAATTAATCAGCTTCAAATCAAACATTTCAGAAGCTGATTACGGCTTCCATTACAAAACCGCTGAATTTGCCGTCTTCCCAGACGCCACTGGTAAACCCGTCATACTTTTGGGCTACATATTCGACTTTTGTCAAGACATTGTCGGTCAGGAACCAGCCACCACCAATATTGATGCGGGAAATATCTATCTCATCGCCATTGGCCCGCTCACCGGTTACAAGATTGTAACGTCCACCAAAGTAGAAATATTCATGCAAACCGAAGCGATATAGTAGCTCGGCACCGTATTGTTGAACCGTGCGGGTGTCAATTTCTGTACCGGTTTTACCGGATGCATTTTCAAAAAGCCCGAAGAATTCAAATCCGTGAAATTTGACAAAAGGGTTGATCATGATGGCTGTAATTTCGCCACCCTGCCGGTCGCTGAAACCGGGGTTGTAACGACCGCTCATGCGGTCGGCTTCCATGATGTCGTAGTACCGGGCACCTGCGCGATCAGCGGTATACAGGTTGACGCCACCGCTCGGTCCACGGCATATGGGACAATAACGTTCACCCGACGTTTGCGATGTTGTATATACCGAACCGGTCAGGCGAACTCTGAGATCCATATTTAATTGCCGGTCAAATCCCAATTTTCCAACAAAGGAAGGTCGAGGCACAGGATCGATTTTCACGGTGCTTTGGTTGAGTTTACCATTAGTCACACCAGCCATGGCAAGAAATCCGCTGTGTTGAAAGTAAACTTCACCAGCTACCTCGGTGGTGAAGGAGTCCATGATGTAATTACCGACAAACGGGTTGTGTAATGCCATTCCGTTATCACTTCTACGAAAGTGTGCATCGCCGTAGTTGACTTCCATATGTCCAATCTTGATTGTCACGCGATCCATAATATCCGACAAAAAACCTTCCCGGATGAAGTCCAGCCGGTCAACCTGCATGTAACCGTCTTTTACCCACGCTTCGAGGTTATGACGGGAGGAGAGATAGGTTCTCAGATGCATTCGAAGACCGTTGTGAAGTTGCACGTCAAGGTCAATGTTGGATGTAGCCAGGTTGAAGTTGGGAACCAGGTCATGGAGGTTCTCAGAGGCACCGCTTTGCGTAATTCCCTGAAACTGCAGGGTGTTGGCTCCACCGATTCGGAGCCGAAGTCCGTCAAATACCACATCGGTGGTTTTGGGTGCTTCGAAAGTATTCAGCCCGGTTTTGTCATTTGCGTTGTAATACTGAAGTGGCCCCATATTCTGGGCAGAAACTCCCGATACTGTAAAAAATAGTGTCAGAAACAGAAATAATAGTGTTTTCATGTGTTTTAAATTTTTATTGATTACTCAACTTTCAATCACTGCGCAGTGCTTCAATAGGATCAAGCAAAGATGCCTTACGGGCTGGATAAACCCCGAAAAACAATCCGATACTCAAGGCAAACAGGAAGGCAAGAAGTACAGAAGTTATGGAAACGCTGGTTATCCAATTGGTAGCAGTACCGATAAGGATTGATCCTGCAAACCCGATGACTATACCAGCGACTCCTCCACCAATACTTAGCAGGGATGCTTCTAATAAAAACTGGAATAAGACATCTTTTTTTCGTGCCCCAACCGCCATGCGTAATCCGATTTCATTGACACGTTCGCGAACAGAAATCAGCATGATTGCAAGAATTCCGATACCCCCGACAAACAGAGATACACCCGCGATGCTTCCGATCAACATGGTGAATGTGTCGGTAGTCTCCCGCTGCGCATTGAGCAATTCAAGTTGTGTATGAATGGTGAAATCATCAGGCTGGTCCCCGGTAAGCAATCGATGACGTTCGCGCAGTATGTTTGCCATTTGCTCCGCAGCTTGATCCATGAAGTCACGATGCTGTACCTGTGTATATATCGTGCTTATATAAGTCAGATTGAAGACCCTGCGAAGTGCTGTCCGTATCGGTATAAAAATCTGATCATCCTGATCA
>SLQC01000033.1 GCA_007131625.1 Balneolales bacterium
AGAAACCCAGAGAATCCCATTATCACCGTTGAAACTATCCAAAGAACAAACCCCATGCTTTTCAATTACGATAATACCTGGGGCGTACTCTTTACACGAGGCGATGACTGGTGGAAACCGCTTCCTCTTCGAATGGCCATTGCCAATATTCATCCATCCTTATTTAAACCCGAACAGGAAGGTATTGAATAAAGGAACAAGTATAAAGACGATGGTAAGCTAACAGTTATAGATATAACCTGGAGTTTGCCATTTGATAATAGTTCATACATTGACATCGTCTTCGCCGGCCAGAATCGCATCCAGGATTTTGCTGGCCGTAGCACCACTGAGGTCACTTACCACGCTCGAGAGCTTGATATTGGCATCTTCAAGCAGCCGGTGCACCCGGTTCTTCTCCGAGGAGATTTGCTCGATGACTTTGCGTTTGTAGCGGGTTAAATCCCGCAGCTCACGAGTCGGACGCGGGGGCACAAAACTGCCTTGTAAAAGACCACTCAATAGTAACCTGGCAATCCAGGCACTGTCTTTCTTGTCGGTCTTCCGCCCCGGGACGTTCTTGATGTGCCGGGCATTGACCAGTATAATCCTGAAGTCCGCTTCCAGGATATTGTAATCCGGCTTCCAGTACACGCCGGTGCTCTCCATGGCCACATGGGTAATACGGTTTTGTTTTAACCAATCGCGCAACTGCTCAATCGATTCGGTAAACCCGTCATAAGAACGGGTTTGTTCTTTGATATCCGTGCCTCGAATGGTGGCCAAAATTACTTCCTTATGCACATCAATGCCACAACCGCGTTCGATGACCTGTTCGAATTCGATCTTGTCGTTTTGCCGGCTCATAGCTTCACAAGGTTTGAGGTTCTGGTTAAGGTTTTTACAATCATGCTCCTGTGTGTCAAAACGGCTGGTCTGTCATGACCATTTCATCTGCGGGGTTTCCATGAGCAACGTACTCATGGATATTTCAACCTCCAGTAACACTCGACCTTTAGGCAACATGTTTTTATTTCTTGTTGCGTTATCTTTTATGCTTGAAGTTTCCATGGGTTTAATAATGTGCATGTATACCATAAATCCCGGCCATGAACGTTTCATCTGTACATTATTTTATTTTTTTATCGATTTCCAAGGACAGGTGTAGCATCTGGGAAAAAGTCAACTCAGCATGTGTAAGAGATTTTGGTCATGAAAGTTTCATAACCAAAATATTTTCATAGTATTACTGAAGTACCTGATCAATTATAAACAATATTATTAAAGAATGGAGGAGTTATGAAAGTCTGTAATAAGTGCCATTGGACTGTTTTATTTGTATCTATAATGCTTTTAAACTTTGGTTGCAGCGATCAGAATGACCGTGCTTTAATCGATGAGCCAGGAACACTCTATGGAAAGAATGTTGCCTTTCTTATAACCGAGGGATTCCATGATGCTGAAACCCTTTTTCCCATGGCTTATCTAATAAATCACGGTGCTAAAGTTACTGTAATTGGCGAGGAGCGCGGAACATACACAGCCTATAACAGCGATGTAACAGCAAGGGTTGAACGTGCTGTTACGGAAGTTTCCGTGGGTGAATTTGATGTACTGGTCATTCCCGGCGGTCGGTCTCCGGCCAGGTTGAGAGAGAATGAGAATGTCGTCTCTTTTGTCAAAGATTTTGTAGAATCGAATAAACCAACCGCAGCTATCTGCCACGGTCCGCAGATACTGGTCACTGCCGGGGTGATTTCCGGCCGTTCACTTACCGGGACTGGAGGTATCGAAGGAGAAATAACCGGTGCCGGAGCATTATTTGAAAATGTGGAAGTACTGGTAGATGGTAATATTATTACGTCCCGCAATCCCGGGGATCTGCCGGCTTTCACTCGTGAAATCGCAGTTTCCATGGTGCAGTGAACGCTATCCATCCTGCAGATACTACAAGATAACTTACAGTGTCTGCAAGGATTTTTTACGAACCACTTTGATCAATTTCCTTTGAAATAAGGGAATTATTTTGTTATCACTCAAGCGGAGTCAACGCTTTCGTTTCCTCAAAAAACAGAAACGCGTTGTAACGTTTTGGCATAACAGTGTTTACATAGTTTTGCACCGCGTCCTGCTCGGGTTGATATACCACGCCTATAGCCCGGTTTCCGCGTGGTTCCATGAGCGGCATATGTTCATCGGGGTCGTCGAACAGCAGCAACAATGGTGAGATCCCGGATTGAAGCATGAGATCCTCATAACTGCCGGATGCCGCCTGCGGGACCGTCATCCGTTCCATCTCCCCTTCCCACCGGCGTCCGGCCAGCACTTCTCCTTTCCCGGTCCCGAATCCGATGGCGTAAACTTCTTCATCCCCCAGTTCCTCCCGGGCAATCTGACCGATGTTATTCATTCCGGCATTTCCCATATCAGTCGCCCTTGCATCACCGATATGGGTGTTATGAGCCCAGACAATACCGCGGGCACCATCACCATAGCGCTCAAGCATCCCGGATGCGGCATCAAAAAAATGCTCTACCCGGTGATTCCAGGATTGTGGGCCCCGTTGCAAGTTTCCGCGCAGATGCCGCTCGGCAAATATCACCATCCGGGCACTCTGATATGCCCCGACGAAACCGATTGAGTCAGCGGACTCATAAGCTTCCCTGTTCTCCGCCATCAGCCCATAGATCGCTTCGAGATCTTCACCGCAATGCTCCCTGCTTCGATGGACCATCTGAAGGTAGGACTGCGCATCGGGATGGCGATCGAAACAGCTGTAATAGCGCCGGGCTGTCAGTGCCGCGTCTGAATCTACATCCTCCAAAAACGAGACTACATCCTCTATTCCCTCATTATAAGCATAGATATCCAACCCGTAAAAACCACTTCTTTGTTCTAACGGAAGATTGCGATTGTGCTCATGCATCCAAGTGATCAGCTCAAGTACCTCCTCGTTTCCCCACATCCATCTCGGCCAGCGTTGAAAAGAAGCCAGCGCTCCTCGGCTGTCGACAGGGTTCACATCCAGGTGCTTAACATGCAGATTGACCGGATATGCGAGCGTCCAGTCCGCCTCGACAATCACAAAATCAAATCCATGCTCCTCAATCAGCCGCCTGCTTATTTTACTCCGCCAGGTGTAATACTCCGAAGTTCCGTGCGAGGCTTCCCCCAGAAGCACCAGCGTACGTTCGGAGGCACGCTGGATCAGCGGATCAAGATCTCCCGGGTCCGATACAAAAATTCCATGTTCTTTGATATGCCCCACAGCCTCAGAGTCTTCAGATGATAGACCGGAGACCAAATCGCCGGAGGAAACCGACTCACCGGAGGAATCCAACTTGCCAATTGTTACCATTTTACTGCGGGAAATCAATTCACCGTGGGTAATTGAACCACCATGGAATGCCGATCCACTGCGAAATGCCGATTCACTGCGAAATGCCGATTCCCCAAATAAAGTCGAATTTTCATGGAGAACCATTTCATCGGAGTGATTTTGTGCGAATGGCGAGCGAACAGCCCAAAAACATATTACCAAACCCGTTACAATTACCACCGCTATACGGAGCCGGCCGAAAGTACCAAATCCATTGCGAGGCATGAACATATAATTAATCGATATTTTATATATTGCCATAGTCCGATTGTGTGTAATTTTTTGGTCAATCCTTTTGATTATGATACAAAATTACCCTTTTCTCCGCACTATCCCATTTCCCCACACTATCCTTTAAGTATACCTGGATTTGTCAACAGAAACAGATCGATAAACCCAAATCAGCCAACCATACCCGACCAGACAATAATCGATCATTCTGACAGAATACTGACCGCTTATAAATCACAACTTTTGACCAATATCAATTCCATCACATTATATATAAAGAATTTAGCCTCATTAACACCCGTAATAGGAGACAAACATCCAATTTTTAATAATGGATTAAATATTTAAAAAATATTTTGCAAATCTGCAGATATATAGTATATTTGAATTGCGCTCAAGTAGCGTCTCTCTTGATGAATAGTTTAGGGCGGTACACCTGATATGTGTGTCGCCCTATTTTTTTGTGCGCCCGGCAGGGGGCATTCACTTGGGAGTGAAAGTCTCCTATGCACCCGACAGGGGGAAGCATTAGCCGAAAGGCAAAGGTGTCCATCTGTTGCTTATTGCCTATCTGTTTATCACTGTCTATCAGCTGCTTTTTGTGTATCTCCTGCTTTTCCCTTCTGAAACCTGTTTCGCCTTTAATCCGCACTTTGTTCGAAATCACCGTATCTTTTTTTACTGCAATTCGTAATAGTATAATCCAACCCGAAATGCTTTGGATGCAACAACTCACGATGCGACCGTTCTGCGATATTGCAACCGGTCCATCTCAATAACCGATTCTTATGAGCACCTTTGAGATCCGAAAAAGAATAAATTCTCCTGTAATCATTCTTGACATATACGGTGAGTTGGACGCTCACACCGCACCAGCTCTGGAAGAAGAACTGCAAAAACTAATTGATGAAAAATCCGTACACATAGTGGTAAACGGTTCGGGACTGGAGTACATCTCAAGTGCCGGGCTGGGCGTTTTCATGGCATATATCGAGGATATTCGGACCATGGGCGGGGATATCAAAATC
>SLQC01000252.1 GCA_007131625.1 Balneolales bacterium
AAAAGCACGTCAACTTGTGCAGCGCAAGAGTGCGATGGCGGGTATGGGACTGCCCGGGAAGCTTGCTGACTGTTCAATAAACGATCCGGCTCACTGTGAAATCTATCTGGTCGAGGGGGATTCCGCCGGTGGATCGGCCAAAGCCGGAAGAAATCGTAGTTTTCAGGCTATACTGCCGCTTCGGGGAAAAATACTAAATGTCGAGAAAGCACGAATCAGTAAAATATTGGAGAATAATGAGATAAAAGCCATGATAACGGCACTTGGCATCGGTGTCGGCTTTATCGAGGATTTTGATATATCGAATCTCCGATATCACAAAATTATAATCATGACGGATGCCGATGTCGACGGATCGCACATCCGTACTTTGCTCCTCACTTTTTTTTACAGATATATGCAGCCGCTTATTGAATGTGGCCACGTATATATTGCAACACCGCCGCTCTACAAAATTACCCAGGGTAACAAGATCGAATACGCCTGGGATGATGACACCCGTGATAAAATTCTAAAAAACATGAAGAAGACCACACGGAAGATTGATTTGTCCCGCTACAAGGGTCTTGGTGAAATGAATCCGGAACAGCTGTGGGAAACCACTATGAATCCGGAAACCAGGACACTTCAGCAGGTGACGGTTGAAAGTGCGGCATCAGCTGACAAACTGTTCACTGTTTTGATGGGAGATTTGGTAGAGCCCAGACGGGCTTTTATCGAAAGAAATTCTAAATATGCTAACCTTGACATATAACACCTAAGTATCTAAGATGTCAGATAAGATCGTTAAAATCAATCTCGAAGACGAGATGAAGTCGTCGTACATCGATTATTCGATGTCGGTAATTGTATCACGTGCACTGCCCGATGTACGTGACGGACTCAAACCGGTTCACAGGAGAGTATTATTTGGGATGAGTGAACTGGGTATGCTTCACAACAGGGCATACAAGAAAAGTGCCAGGATTGTTGGAGAAGTTCTTGGAAAGTACCATCCGCACGGTGATTCAGCCGTTTACGATACCATTGTTCGACTTGTTCAGGATTTCTCCATGAGATATCCACTTGTTGACGGTCAAGGCAATTTTGGATCTGTTGACGGGGATTCAGCAGCTGCAATGCGATATACCGAAGTCCGCATGGAACGATTAGCTGAAGAGATCCTGTCTGACATAAACAAGAATACGGTCGATTTTCAGCCAAACTTTGACGATACCCTGACGGAACCGTCGGTGATGCCCTCCATGGTTCCAAACCTGCTGATTAACGGTGCATCAGGTATCGCAGTAGGAATGGCAACCAATATGCCGCCTCACAACCTTACAGAGGTGGTAAACGGAATCAAGGCTTATATTGAGGATCCGGAAATTGAAATCTCCGGACTCATGAAGCACATTACGGCACCCGATTTTCCAACAGGTGGCATTATTTACGGTTATGATGGTGTGAAGCAGGCTTATGAAACCGGCAGAGGCCGGGTTGTTTTGCGTGCACTGGCGTCGGTTGAAGAACTTCGCGGAAATAGAGAGCAAATTGTTGTCACAGAAATACCTTATCAGGTAAACAAAGCGACACTCATCGAAAAAATAGCCTTTCTGGTCCAGACAGAAAAGATTACTGAAATATCTGATGTCAGGGATGAGTCTGATCGGGAAGGTATGCGTATTGTGATTATGTTGAAGAGGGGTGCGGTTCCGAGCGTAGTCCTTAATCAACTGTATAAATATACCTCAATGCAGCATACTTTCGGTGTCAATAACCTTGCTCTTGTCAAGGGTCGACCGAAAGTGATGAAGCTGAAAGAGATTATTCGACACTTTGTTGAACACCGCATTGAAGTCATTATCAGACGTACGCTTTATGATCTGGACCAGGCAGAAGCCCGGGCACACATTTTGGAAGGTTTAAAAATCGGGGTGGATAATCTTGACGAAGTGATCAGTGTGATCCGATCTTCTAAGAATGTTCCTGAAGCAAATGAACGGCTTCGGCGTGGTTTTGGACTCACAGATCTTCAGGCTAAAGCAATTCTCGACATGAGACTTCAGAAGCTTACAGCACTGGAACGTGACAAGATCGAGATGGAGTATAATGATATTATCGAGCAGATCGGGGAGTACCGCCGGATACTTACAAGTCGTGAAGCCCAGAACGAGATTATAATTGAAGAACTGGATGATCTGTTAGGGAGATATGGCGATGAAAGAAGAACACAGATAGTTTACTCGGCGGAAGATTTCAATATCGAGGATATGATCGCCGACGAGGATGTAGTAGTTACCATATCCAACACCGGTTACATCAAACGTACTGCTGTTAGTGGATACCGGCGACAGAAGCGGGGTGGTTCTGGTATGAAAGGTGCGACAACAAAAGATGACGAATACGTAGAACATCTTTTTGTTGCGACCAATCACAATTATATTCTTTTTTTTACTAAAAATGGCAAATGTTTCTGGCTCAAGGTGTACGAGATTCCGGAAGGAACCCGGCTCAGTCGCGGACGTGCTATTGTGAACCTTATCGAAATCGAAAAAGGTGACAGTGTGCAGGCTTTTGTGCCGGTTAAAACATTGGAAGATAAAGAGTATACCAATAACCATAATATTATTATGGCTACGGAGAAAGGTGTTGTCAAGAAAACCAGTCTCGAAGCATACAGCCGTCCGCGGAAGAATGGTATTATGGCGATACATGTGGATGAGAATGACCGTCTGCTGAGCGCAAGTCTTACCGACGGGAACAGTACAATTTTGCTAGGTGCGAGAAATGGCCGGGCTATTCGCTTCATGGAGACGGATGTTCGTTTGATGGGTAGAAATACACGTGGAGTTCGTGGTATTAATCTCAGCGGGAAAGACGATAGAGTGGTGGATATGGTGGTCATTAAAAACACGAATGACGCTACGGTTCTTGCGCTTTCCGAACATGGTTACGGGAAACGGAGTCTCGTACATGATTATCGTCAACAAACAAGGGGCGGTAAGGGGGTCATTACGTTGAAAATTACTCCAAAAACCGGAAAACTCATTGCACTGAAAGAGGTTAGCGATAATGATGATCTTATGATCATTACCGAGAAAGGCAAGATTATCAGAATGCATAGCAAAGATATCAGATCTATGGGCCGCAATACTCAGGGCGTCAGAATGATGCGCCTTGGTGGGTCAGACACCATTTCAGGTATTACTCGGGTGGTGAGTGAAGAAGATGCGGAAACCGTCAAGAAGGTTGGTAATGGAGATGAAGTTGATCTTACTAAGGATGCCAATAATGGAGTGCAGACTGATATCGACAATAATTCAGATTCTAATGATAAATCTGAGGATAATGGTCAGTTAGGTTTTGATGAGGATTCAGAATAAATAGGGTATGCTGATTTTCTCGGGTGATATTCCATATTAAAATGCTTTCAAATTTGGTTGATCTACCCAAGGTAGCATTAGTTGGTGGTTAAGTTCAGAACTCTTGACCTGTAATCTAAAAAACAAGCATTTATGAAGGGGATGATGTAAGTTTGAATGTCGTAAAAATATTCATTACAACCAAACTTACATGCAAACCCAACTTCCGATTTTCCCCAGTCAGATCAAACTGATCAATTCCAGCCTGGGAGTTCGCAGGCAAGACGATTTTGTATACTACCTGCATAACGGTTCCCCGGTGTTTTGCCATCACATTGACGATCAGAATAATTACCGGTACATTCTGGGCAATTTGGTCACCTCCGGTTTGTGTCGATGCAGCGAGTTGGCTGATGCGTTGGGTGTGAACCGTCGCAATGTGGAACGTTATGCTCAAAGTCTTAGAGAAAACGGCAGCGACTGGTTTTTTGGGCGACCCAGCCAAAGAGGACGAGGCTACAAGTTTAGCGAACAACGTCTTGAACGAGCTCAGAAACTCCTAAATGACGAGCAGTCTGTCGTTGAGGTCGGCAAGGAGTTGGGCGTAAGTGAAGGGGCGGTGCGTTATCAAATCAAAAAAGGCCGGTTAAAAAAAAGTTTTTGAACAGGTAAGGACCTCTCCGGGGCACAGGGCACCCAGGGAGCAGAGCCCATGGTTGCGCAACCGTACGGATCTGTCCGGCAGCGGCGGATTGGGCATTGCTACCGATTGGGTTGTCGATCGCTGCCTGGCTGCCCGCGGGAAACTGGAGCGCACCACCCATAACCATGTCCGACAGATTGACCTTATGCAGCAGCTTGATGAGCTGCAAAACCGGGAACAGCTCATCAAGCAAGAGCGATCAGATACTCCGGCGCGGATTAAAATACAAAATATGGACCCCGCCAATCGGTATACCAACCTGGCCACCGGAACCCAATATGCGCTGAATATCCTCAAGATGATTTGTTACCGGTCGAGACCTCGTTTGCCCTGATGCCGGGGCAAGATTATGCCAGACAAGTCAATGAAAAACGAGCCTTGGCGCGACGCGTTATTAATACACCGGCCGACATACTGGTCGATGAATCCAATCGGGTGATGCGCAAAAAGATTTACAGCCAGGCAACGCCAAGAGATAATGCAGCAGTCCAGCAAATCTGCCAAAAACTCAATGAAACCCAGACTACCTATCCTGGCACAGATTGGGTGCTTCAGTACGATTTGGCG
>SLQC01000114.1 GCA_007131625.1 Balneolales bacterium
CAATTCCCCGGAGTCTCACGGAGCGTGTACCACAAAGACAGGTACTCTGACCAGGAATATATTTCAACCCGTGAATACAATACGGAATATGAATCTGTTGATTAACTACATACTTCAATGAAAATGGAAACAGTGAAAAGATTTTTTTTAAAATATTTGAAGCCTGGTTTTTTTTTGCAAATACAATCCACAAATTGTAACATCCCTCATGATTTGGGATGAACCCTCATGCATCATTCAATTGATAATCGATCATCTCTCGACTTACTAATTCAATAACCCGCAAAAACAGTCTATCATGTCTATAAAATTGTTTGATCTCCATAATAAAACAGCACTTGTCACTGGAGGGACTCATGGTTTGGGAATGGCCATAGCTAAAGGTCTTGCTGCAGCAGGTGCTCAAATTGTCTTCAATGATATCTCCTCAGAGAAAGTAAATCTCGCCCTTGAAGAGTATGCGAAAGATGGTATTAAGGCAAAAGGTTATATATTTGACGTCACCGATGAAAAGTCGGTCCAAAAACATCTGAATCTGATTGAACAAGAGGTCGCGCCTATTGATATTCTTGTAAACAATGCCGGTATTATCAAGCGTGTACCCATGGTTGACATGGATGTAAAAGAATTTCGAGATGTTATTGACATCGATCTGGTAGGGCCTTTCATCGTCTCCAGAAATGTTGTAAAAAGTATGATCCGCCGAAATGCCGGAGGTAAAATCATAAATATGTGCTCAATGATGAGCGAATTGGGCAGAGATACTGTATCCGCCTATGCATCAGCAAAAGGTGGATTGAAAATGCTGACGAAAAACATGGCCACAGAATGGGCAAAGCATAATATTCAGGCCAATGGCATCGGTCCTGGATACTTCGCAACAGCTCAGACTGCTCCGATTCGAGTAGGAGGCCATCCGTTCAATGAATTTATTATTGGAAGAACACCAGCCGGACGTTGGGGAGAACCGGAGGAATTACAAGGTGCGGCTATATTTCTGGCGTCTGCTGCTTCAGACTTTGTAAACGGTCATATTCTGTATGTAGACGGTGGAATTTTGGCCACTATCGGAAAACCATCTAATGAATAATTTTTGGTTGAATTTTTATGATCTCCATCTGTTCGAGGGAAATCAAAAAAATAATGCATCCAGTCATTCAGCCGATGGCTGCACTCTTGACTTGAAGTTATGAGAATTAGGCAATCGCACATCGTTCATGCATTTTCACTGAAAAATACTCACACAGGCCCCCCGGATGAACTATAAGATTCTAATTTTTTTGAGTTTTTACGGATTTCAATTCCTGGCCTCCGGTTTCTGTATGCTGCAGGCTCAGTCGGACCCCATGAAAACATGGGAGTATAGTGAACCGTCATCGGAATTCAAGTTTAAGGTGGAACGCTTTGAGGCAAATCCGATCATCCATCGTGAAATGGCAGGGATGATCGGAGAAGTGGGTAGAAATATCAATGGACCTTCGCTTATCCGGGTTCCCGACTGGGTTGAGAATCCTCTTGGAAAGTATTATCTCTATTTTGCACATCACCACGGTTCATTTATTCGGATGGCTTATGCTGACCGGTTGGAGGGACCCTGGAAGATATACAAGCCCGGGGTGCTTCCGTTGGAAGAAACCCCGGCCTATGATGGGGCTGACAGAGACCATGTGGCCAGTCCGGATGTTCATATCGATCATGAAAATCAACAAATCCGCATGTATTACCATGGTGATCCCCGCCCGGGACGGGATGATGTGACATACCAGATGAGTTATGTTGCACTATCGGAAGATGGGTTGCATTTTGAATCTCTGCCGGATGAAGTAGGTCTTTTCTATTTCCGGGTTTTTGAGCATGACAATTGGCATTATGCACTTGCCAAGTACATTAATGATGGTGGAATTATCCACCGCTCCAGAGATGGGTTAACCAATTTTGAAGATGGTCCACGCATATTGCCCCGAGTTCGGCACAAGGCATTGTGGAAACACAACGGCCATCTGTATGTCTTTTTTTCACGCGGTTTTGATGAACCCGAACACATTCTGGTTTCAAGAATTGAAAACCTGGATGATGATTGGCACAACTGGCAGTTTACCAAGCCACAAACGGTTTTAAAACCGGAAAAGGATTTTGAGGGCGTACATGAGCCCGTTGAACCATCACGTTTTGGGGCAATTCATAATTTTGTACATCAATTAAGAGATCCTGCGATATATGAAGAAAATGGGCGGGTATACCTTCTGTATTCCACCGCTGGTGAATGGGCAATAGCGATTGCCGAGATTTACCTTGAAGAGCAGTGAAATTAGCGCTTGTTGAAACGGTAACATAACAGCCATTAATTAGCGATTTCCCCCCTGTAAAATTATTTAACCTCAGCTTTAATGAATTATTACCAACGGCATGTACGATAAATTACGAAAACTTATTAACTCACTATTACCGGGGTTGTATTTATTCGGTTTTACACTTGGTACCGGTAGTGTAACAGCTATGGCCAATGCCGGAGCCGATTACGGCATGGCTCTACTTTGGGCGATCTTTTTATCCTGTCTGATCACATTCATAATGATCCAGCTTTACGGAAAATTCGCATTGGTAAGTGGAGAAACGGCATTGTCTGCTTTCAGAAAGCATATTCATCCAGCAGTTGGTATTTTTTTTATAATCACTCTTACTGCCCATGTCTGTGGCAGTATTATCGGTGTAATGGGAATTATTTCAGATCTCAGCTATGAGTGGTCCAAAGCCTATTTTGACAATGGCATTCAACCCATCTATTTTGCTGTTTTTTTCATATTCCTTGTATATGGAATCTTTCTACAGGGCAACACTCAGTTTTTCAAACAGGTCCTTGCAGTTATCGTAGCCATCATGGCAATCTGCTTCCTGATAAACTTCATAATATTTATGCCGTCGATCGATGAGATTGCCCGTGGTTTTATTCCGGTCGTCCCGGAAACCCAGCCAGGGCAAAATCCATATTTACTCATTGCATCCATCGTTGGCACAACCGTTTTTTCCGGCCTCTTCATTTTGCGAACAACACTTGTCAAAGAGGCAGGATGGACATTCAAAGATCTTCGAATTCAACGCAGAGATGCCATGTTTGCAGCATTTATGATGTTTGTTGTGAGCGCATCTGTTATGGCGGCAGCGGCAGGTACTCTGCATGTCCATGGAACACGTTTGGATGAAGCCTCACAGATGGTGACTCTGCTCGAACCGCTGATTGGATTGTTAGCCGTCTCGATATTTACTCTGGGAATGATTGCCGCCGGCGTTTCTTCCCAGTTCCCCAATGTTACACTGACGCCTTATCTCATTGATGATTATAAGAACGTCAAGCCAAACATGAGACAATGGAAATACCGAATCATTGTATTGGTTTTGTCATTGCTCGGTTTACTGGTTCCATTGCTGCAAGCACCACCCGTCGCCGTAATGGTCACATCTCAGGCTTTCGGAGCCCTGATCCTGCCTGTTACTGTTGCATGCCTCATTTTCCTCGGTAACAAAAAGAATTTAATGCGCGAACATACCTTTTCATGGGTGACCAATATTGTTCTTTTTTTGATATTTATTTTTGCAGTTATAATGAGTTATATGAGTTATTCAGGGCTTTTTGAGACAATAAGCAGGCTATTTGCCTGAAAGCCATAAGATTATCTGAATCAGAAAAATTTAAACACATGAAATCATATCGAATAATAGTTGTCACCTGGGTGTTGCTATTTACACTATCAGGATTATCAATTGCACATGTCAATCAATTTAAAACTGACAACTCGGCATATATTTTTGATAATGCCCGGCAACCTGCTTTCCCGGGCGCTGAAGGTTTTGGCCGGTATGCACAAGGTGGCCGAAACGGGGATTATCGACTCCCAAACTGACGTGGGTGGCTGGCCATTGCTTCGTTCCGTAGAGCCTCCGGTTGATTCGAACGGCGACGGTATGCCCGACTGGTGGGAATTGCTTATGATCTGGACCCCAATGATCCGGCTGATGGCAATCGCGACCGCAATGGTGATGGTTATACCAATCTCGAAGAGTATCTTGATTGGCTGCACAATCCACGTGGTCGATTTCTGGATAAACATCCAAGCAGTTATATGGCTGATGTCCCTAATCCATCCCAACTGAAAGACGGACAGATGTATACCTGCCGTGTCAGGGGAATTATTGATAGCGGAAAGGGTCCGTGGTCTGATCCATCTTTCTTTATTACGAAACAGAGCACCTCATCCGCTACAGATGGTGATATTCCAATTGAATTTCAGTTGAGTCAGAACTATCCCAACCCATTTAACCCGGTTACCGTTATTCAATACTCTTTGCCGGATGCTGCTCATGTAAACCTTCATCTTTATGACATAAACGGCCAGGAAATGGCAGTTCTGGTCAATGGGAAGCGCCCGGCAGGTTCCCACAGTGTGATGTTTGATTCGACTACCCTTTCATCCGGAGTGTATTTCTACCGGATCAGAGTCACCTATTCCGGCAATTCCAAAAGAGATGCCTTTGTTCAGACCCGGAGCATGACCATTTTGAAGTGAAGTAGTACATTGGTGATCTAATCTGAGCATTCCAGACTTCTGAG
>SLQC01000264.1 GCA_007131625.1 Balneolales bacterium
TGGGGCTACCAGATTACCGGCTATTTTGCCCCAACCTCCCGCTACGGAACTCCCGATGATCTGATGTTTTTCGTGGATACCTGTCATCAGGCTGGAATCGGAGTTATCATGGATTGGGTGCCGGCTCATTTCGGTAAAGATGATCACGGTCTGCGACTTTTTGACGGCACCGCACTTTACGAGCATGCAGATCCACGTCAGGGAGAACACCGTGAATGGGGGACTCTTATTTTCAACTTTGGCCGGACCGAGGTCATGAACTTTCTCATTTCCAATGCCGTTTACTGGTGTGACAAATTTCACATCGATGGATTGCGGGTGGATGCGGTCGCTTCCATGCTTTATCTCGATTATTCCAGAGAAGAGGAAGGCGAGTGGGTTCCGAATAAATTCGGTGGACGTGAAAATATTGAGGCAATTGATTTTCTAAAGCGGTTCAACGAGGTGCTGAACGATGAATTTGAAGGGGTGATAACCATGGCGGAAGAGTCCACTTCCTGGCCGATGGTATCCCGGCCTACCTACATCGGGGGTCTCGGATTTGACTACAAATGGAATATGGGCTGGATGAACGATACACTGAAGTACATAACTATCGACCCGATTTTCCGGAAATATCACCACAACCAGCTGACATTTTCGATGATCTATGCATTTTCCGAGAACTTCCTGCTGCCGCTGTCGCACGATGAAGTGGTGCACATGAAGCGTTCGATGATCTCCAAAATGCCCGGCGACGACTGGCAGAAATTTGCCAATTTAAGACTGTTGTATACCTACATGTACTGCCATCCCGGTAAGAAACTGCTTTTTATGGGATCGGAAATCGCCCAGTGGTCTGAGTGGAACAGCGATCAGTCGATTGATTGGGGATTGCTAAAATATGAGCATCACAAAGGTATTCAGTCGCTGCTAATGGATCTCAACAAGCTGTACAAGGAGCAGAAACCGTTGCATCAGATCGATTTTGACTGGAGCGGGTTCCAATGGATTGATTTTTCCGATGCGGACAGCGGTATTATCGCGTTCATCAGAAGAGGGAAAAATGACTATGACCATGTAGTGTGCATTTTTAATTTCACCCCGCAGGTTCATTACGAATATGTCATCGGTGTGCCGAGAGAAGGAGATTATCGCACTATATTAAACAGTGACTCCGAGTTCTATGGCGGCAGTAATTTCGGGAATGCAGTTTTGAGTACCGAAAAAGGTGAATGGCACAATCAACCCGCACATATCAAAATAAATATTCCACCGCTGGCGGGAGTTATTATTAAATCATTGTAATAAATACAGTTTTTTATGAAATTTACAAGATCGTGTGGAATACTGGTTCACCCCACATCATTCCCATCGGATTTTGCTATTGGCGACCTCGGCGGCGGGGCCTACCGGTTTATCGACTTTCTGGAAGAGACTCATCAGTCCATCTGGCAGATACTGCCGCTGGGACCGACGGGATTTGGTTACTCTCCGTATGCAAGTTATTCCGTTTTCGCCGGCAATCCATATCTGATAAGCCCGGATTTGCTACGGAATAAGGGACTGCTTTCTGAGATAGAATTCAACGAGCACCGTGTTGCGCAAGCGGTCAAAGTGGATTATGAGAAAGCTTTTGCTAATAAAGACATACTGTTAGAAAAAGCCTGCAAACGGTTTTATGAGCGAATGGACTCCAGCGAGCAGAAACGGTTTGAAGACTTTAAGAAAAGCAATGCCTTCTGGTTGGATGACTATGCCCACTTTATGGCATGCCTGATCGCCAACAACCGGAAACCATGGAATCAGTGGGAGGAGGGGCTGGTCCGAAGGGATAAAGAAGCACTCAATACCAGTAAAAAGAATCGAATAGTTGAAATCGAAGCCCAGTACTGGGTGCAATTCGAATTTTTTGAGCAATGGATGGCGCTTCGGCAGTATGCAAATGAGAAAAGTATAAAAATTGTAGGAGATATTCCGATTTTTGTAGATCACAACAGCTCGGATGTTTGGGCGAACAAACGCTATTTCGAAGTGGATAAAACCGGAAACCGGTTGCTTGTCGCAGGTGTTCCGCCTGACTACTTCAGTGATACGGGGCAGCTGTGGGGTAATCCGCTCTATCGATGGAATGAGCTTGAAAAAGACGGTTATCAATGGTGGGTTGACCGGTTTCGGCAGATGTTTTCCATGTTTGATGCAATTCGGGTAGACCATTTCCGAGGTTTTGATGCCTACTGGGAGGTGAAATCCGATGCCGAAACCGCCCAATACGGCCGCTGGGTCAAGGGGCCTGGCGAAAAACTTTTTATTGAAATTGAAAAGAAACTCGGAAAACTGCCGATTATAGCCGAAGATCTCGGTGTTATAACAGCAAGCGTAGTGGCACTGCGTGACCGGTTTCATTTTCCAGGTATGAAAGTGCTGCAGTTTGCCTTTGACGATCCGGATAACGGGTTTCTCCCGCACAACTACCGGAACTCAAACTGTGTGGTATATTCCGGAACACATGACAACGACACCACCATCGGCTGGTTTAGTCAGGCACCGGAAAACGAGCAGCATTACCTGAGAGAATATACCGAATCGGATGGGACTGATGTGAGCTGGCGCCTTATTCGCCTGGGTATGATGTCGGTCGCCAATCAGGCGATCTTTCCGTTGCAGGATTTTATGGAGCTGGATGGCGAACATCGGATGAATTTTCCCGGAACAACCGAGAATAACTGGCTTTGGCGTTATACAGATTCCATGTTACAGAATATTGATAAGGAACGGATCCGACAAATCGTTGAAATCTGCAATCGCAATGCCCGGGGATCTCATTCCGATAAAAATAAATCCGATTTTTAAGCGGAAAATTCCTGGCAGCTTTAGTATCTGACCAATATTGCGTATATTATGGGATAGTTTAAATACGGCCATTCTCTTGCCGGGTAGAATCGGGGGAAAAGTATATCCGTCAGTTGATCAGGTGGCCGGACTCTCACTGAACATACATATTTTTTGTGTTTTAGTGTAAAATAGCCGTAGCCATCTTATTGATAATATTAAGTACAGTACAGAACCGTGAATGGATTACCTATTAATCACCCATGTTGAGTTTTTAAGCACAAACGAGCTTGATTGTAACTCAAGGGTGCTCCATGTGTCCGCTTGACTTGAAAAAAATAAACAGATGAAAATACTATATGCTGCAGCTGAAATATCACCTTTCGCAAGAATGACGCATACCGCGGATCTGCTTCGGTTTTTGCCAGCTTCATTACAGGACAAGGGCTTTGAAATTCGCCTTTTGCTTCCAAAATACGGATCAATTAACGATCGTAGAAACAGACTTCACGAAGTGATCCGGCTTGCAGGTATCAAGGTGCAGGTGGGTGAGAAAGAAGAGAGTATGCGTATCAAGGTTGCAAGTATTCCCAACGCGAAGCTTCAGGTGTATTTCCTGGACAATGACACCTATTTCAAGAGAAAAGGCCTGTTTACCGACCCCAAAACAGAGAAATTTTTTCCGGATAACGATCAGCGACTGATTTTCTATAATAAGGGGGTTCTGGAAACCGTTAGAAAGCTCGGCTGGAAACCCGATGTCATTCATTGTCACGACTGGGCTTCAGGTTTTATCCCGGTCTTCCTCAAATCTAATTATAAAGAGGATGACAATTTTTCCGGCACCAAAGTAGTTTTCAATGTACACAGCGCTGTCAACCACGGTGTATTTGATCAGAGTATACTTGACATCATGTCTTTACCCGATGATTTTGATAGTAACACCGTGATATTCGATGGTAAAGTGGATTTTCTGAAAGCAGGCCTGGCATATGCCGATCATGTTGTGACTGGCAATGAGTTGGGGCTCGAACTGGATGCAACTTTTAAGGAACTTGGTGTGAAGCCGGATAAAATCCAGGGTTCTCCCCAGGATGTCTCCAGTCAATTTGCTGATTACTACAAAAAGATTACGGAATAACCTCAGGACTAAAATTTTATGCATACGTTCGACGGCATTTCTAACCGTCTGACATTCTCCCTTGTACTGCTCCTTGCAATATGGTCGCTTTCGGCCTGTGATGACAACACCGTTGTAAGCGGCAACTTGTCACCGGATGATGCGGTGGTGAATGCGGATACGATTTTTGTTAACAATGTCTCCCTGGTGAAATCACCTGCATTCAGTGGTAACCGGACCTATTTCACCACCGGAGTTTACGATGACCCGATATTCGGAACGCTCAGAGCTAAAGCATTGATTAGGCCTTCTATTTCATTTGTGCAAGAAGTCGACACGATCGCGATTGGACCCAATGCTGTCTCGCGATTAAGTTTGAATATCAGCAATATTCACGGCTCATTAACTGAGCCGGTCGATTTTGAAATTGTGGAAATAAGCAGCCGCTGGAGAAGCACATCCTGGCGGTATGACTCCATTCCTGATCTTTCAGACCGTGTGGTTGGACAGTTTACCGTGACCGGGCCTGATTCTGTTAGTGTCCGGCTCAGCGATGACTGGACCCAACGATATCGCGAAATCTACCATATGTCACCCGGTTCGGAACGTGATTCCCTGTACAGAAATGATATGCCGGGTTTAGCAATTGTCCCCGCCGGAGAGTCCGGTGGAA
>SLQC01000424.1 GCA_007131625.1 Balneolales bacterium
GCGGATCAAAGAAGTGGAGCGCCACATCAACAATAGACCCATTCGAAAATTTGATTATCTTTCACCTATTCAACAATCCTTAAAACACCGTGCTGTTGCACTTATTATTTGAACACAGCTATGAATAAAGAGCAAACTTTTTAAATACTTAAGTAAACTCAATTGCACCATTTATTATTTTTTACTATTGTTAATTCAGGTTAACAATTTTACCCTGGTTTATGATATCGTTTCAAATATTCTGTATCTGTGTAACCCGTTGATTTTCAATGATTTTTTTAAACAGTAGAATTATTGACGCGGAAAAAACCAGAAAAGCAATAAAAATCAAAAACTCATTTTAATTAACCAAAGACAATGAAAAACAATCGCAAAGAATTTTTGAAACAAATCGGACTTGCCGGTTTAGGTCTTACTGGTGCAAGCAAACTTTTAGATGTGAATCAGTCCTATAAAAAGGATCACTTTCAGCAGGCTCCGGGTCAACGATTTAATATGCATGGCTATGCCGCACCGGCTTTGGAGACGGTCCGGGTCGGTCTGATCGGGATCGGAAGTCGCGGATCTGGTACTGTAAGACGATTAGCCGGGATAGAAGGAGTTGAAATAAAAGCATTGTGTGATACTGTATCTGAAAGGGTCCGCGCAACGATTGATTCGATCAGTCAGTTTCCACAACATTCGCCTCATTCGTATACAGATGGACCGGATGCCTGGAAAAAGCTGTGTGAGCGTGATGACATTGATCTGATTTACATTGCAACTCCCTGGCATTTACATGCACAACAGGCATTAAGAGCCATGGAGCATGACAAACACGTTTACATGGAAATACCGGCGGCTCAAACTATTGAGGAGTGCTGGCAAGTAGTGGAGACATCCGAACGAACAAGGAAACATTGTGCACTGGTATCCAGTTCCTGTCATAGCGGATTAAATGCGGTTACACTAAATATGGTCAGGCAAGGTTTTTTTGGAGAACTTGTCCATGGAGAAGGGAACTATGTTCATGACAGAATTTCTAACAGAAACAGATGGGTAAGAGATCCGGACAATGCCTACTGGTTTGGGTACCGGCCATGGCGGCTTGATGAAAACATAGGCAGAAACGGGAACCTGTATCCGCAACATGGATTGACTCCCCTGGCTCAGATGATGGATATTAACTATGGGGATCAGATGGATTATCTGGTGTCGGTTTCAAGTGACGATTTTTCCATGGGGCCATTGATGGAAGAACTTGCAGCTGAAGACGATTATTACAAGCCTTATGTCGGAAAGAATTTCCGTGGAAACATGAACGTAACGATTATTCGTACTCATAAAGGACGCACGATCATGCTTCAACATGATATCAGTTCACCACGTCCCGGTTCACGGTTCCAGTTAATAAGTGGCACTCAGGGTATCTCCAGGCACTATCCAGTGCCTGCCCGAATAGCCACCAGCCATGATGGATGGATTCCGGAAGAGGAGTTCCATTCGCTGGAAGAGAAATACACCCCTGAAATTACGAAACGATTTAATGAACTTGTAAATCAGGCTGCAGATGCAGATCGTGAGAATCTCAGAAGCTACGCCAGAGTCAATGAAATGGACTGGCGTCTTATCGATTGTCTGCGCAATGGCCTGCCATTGGAAATGGATGTATATGATGCAGTCCTTTGGAGTGCAATAACACCACTTACCGAATGGTCGGTCGCCAACCGTTCCAACTCTGTCAAGGTGCCTGACTTTACGAACGGTGCGTGGATGACCAATGAGCGGGGGATGGATATTAATCTCGGGAAAGGAGGCGCTACAACTATGTTGATATAGATCAGGCAGTTGTGTTATCGAAAAAAAATCTATGGATGGACTGTATCCGACATGATAAACTCTAAATAAATTGTGAGCGCTTAATTATGAATCTTGCGAATAGTCATCAGATGCTTTTTGCCTTTTTTACACTAATAACAGGGCTCCTATTTATAAAGACCGGTTATGAAGAGTCGGGAGTGGGACAAGATGATCCCTTGCTCTCTGTCGGACATTATTTTACAGAGGAAGAAGGTGCAGAGTTCCTTAAACGGATGAAGAACCAATATTCGACTGCTGAAGAATGGGAATTGCGTGCGGATCGGATTCGGGAACAGATACTGAAGGGATCCGGCCTGGAAAAATATCCCGAAAGAAGCCCATTAAACCCGATACTGGGCGATGAGCGAATCTACGATGGGTATAAGGTACAGAATGTTGCATTTGAGAGTTTGCCGGGTGTTTATGTGACCGGAAGTTTATATTTACCTGTTGATGCAGAGGGAGTATTACCCGGTGTATTAAGTCCGCATGGACACTGGACAAATCCTGGTGACGTGGGCCGTTATCGTCCTGATGCCCAAAAACGATTTGCATCCATAGCACGAATGGGAGCTATCGTTTTTGCGTATGATATGGTCGGATACGGACAAATGGATGAGTTAGGATGGGAGCACCGGCATCCGGAGGCTTTAAAATTACAGTTATGGAACAGTATACGAGCAACGGATTTTTTAATTTCGATGGGTGCCGATCCCGATGAAATTGCTTCTACCGGTGCGTCGGGTGGTGGCAGTCAAACATTCCTGCACACTGCAGTTGATGATCGCATCTCGGTTTCTGTCCCTGTAGTAATGGTGTCAGCTCATTTTTTTGGCGGTTGTGTATGCGAGAGCGGAATGCCCATTCATAAATCCGAAGATTTTCAAACCAATAATGTTGAAATAACTGCTCTGGCTGCTCCACGGCCATTGTTGCTTGTTTCCGTTGGTGGAGATTGGACAAAAAACACTCCGGAAATTGAGTACCCTCATATCAAACATATCTACAGTTTACTTGGCAAACCGGAACATGTTGAAAATGTCCATTTTGCCGAAGAAGGACATAGTTATGGTCATAATCAGCGAGCCGCTGTGTATCCGTTTTTGGCCAGGCACCTGGGGCTCGATCTCAGAAAAGCTGTCAACCCCGATGGGAGTCTTATAGAGGAAGGGATTGTCATTGAAGAGCAAGAATCACTTTATCCGTTTGTGGATGAAAATGCCATTCCTGCCCATGCTGTCAGGCATAATGATGATGTTGTATGGACAAATTAAAATGGACGAATTGGCAATTACTTTCAGTTAGCCTGGTTCAATCAGAATATTCTGATTATGATAAATCTATTTTCCTTTTTCTTGTTAAGTCTGGCTTTAATTCAGGTAAATGTACCCGAATCGATCATTGTGGAACTGAATCAACGTTTACCATCCACATCTGAAAAAGGAATTACAGACACCGACAGTCTGCCTTATGTTTTTACTGACAGGATGGATATTCTGGATCTCACATTACGAACTGAAGCTGCAACATGGTTTACAGTTCATCAATTACCAAAAATCCGGGAAGAGTGGGAAACACAACAGATCCATCTCAGGGATGCCATTGCAGAAGGAGCAAAAATCGAGAATGTTGACTCTGCACTTCCTTTTAATGTGCAGTTAACAGGTACGATAACGGCGGATGGATATGTGATAAAGAATATAGCTTTTCAGACTTTGCCCGATGTATATGCAACAGCGAATATTTATGTACCCGAGGGTGAGGGCCCTTTTCCCGCCGTCCTCACTATGATGGGTCATTGGGAAAGCGGTAAACTGGCAGGGCAGGAAATAGGTCATACCCTGGCACTGAACGGATATGTAGCTCTAATTATTGATCCGTGGGGTGCAGGCGAGAGAACAACAAGTTTTAACGAATTTGAATATCATGGCGGCAATCTTGGTGCTTCTCTGATGAATGTCGGCAGAAGCTTACTGGGGATTCAAGTATCCGAGAATATGAGGGCAGTAGATCTGTTAATTTCTCTGCCTTATGTCGACTCTGATAATATTGGTGCAACCGGAGCAAGCGGCGGTGGAAACCAGACCATGTGGTTGACAGCGTTAGATGAACGGATAAAAGCTGCTGTTCCAGTAGTTAGTGTTGGCACCTTCGATTCATATGTTTTGGGTCACAATTGTATTTGTGAAGTATTAATTGATGGCTTGACTCATACCGAAGCCTCAGGAGTACTAGCACTCATTGCGCCCAGAGCTTTGAAAATGCATAATCATACAAAAGAATCTAACCCGGCATTCTTTCCTGAAGCTATGTTACGCAGCTACAAAAATGCCAGGCTGATATATGGACTATATGATGCAGATGACAACATCAGCTATGACTTATTCGACCTCACTCACGGATATTACCAGGAAAACAGAGAAGGGATGCTCGGATGGTTTGACTTGCACCTAAAAGGAACAGCCAACGGTTCCCCAAAAAAAGAGATTCCATTTGAGAATATACCGGAAGTTGAATTGATGGTATACCCTGATGAGCGTTTTGATGGAGTACTAAGTACAGCCAAATATAATATTGAGCAGGGAAGGGCATTGCGAAGTCACTTTTTAAATACTCTTGAATATGACTCTGCATTAAAAAAAAATGAGTTGCAGAAAATTTTACGCATAAATGAGAAATCAACACTAAGTCAAATCCATCAATATTCAACGATAAAAGGTTGGGATCGCTTCTCACTAAAGACAACAAATAACACCATTAAA